>NZ_JACFYJ010000159.1:0-12358 GCF_037126505.1 Paraburkholderia bengalensis | reverse complement strand
GGCACAGACCGGTGTACCGGACGTAGCCTACGAGGCAGCCCGCGCCGTGTTCAATGAGCGCGAACTGGTTGACCTGACCATCGCGATCAGCCTGATGAACACGTATAACCGGATGGCAATCAGCTTCCGGAACATGCCTCAGGCCGTGATGGACCAGTAAACGGCACGGTGCAGCACAGCGTGAATATCCGCGTGGCAATGTCATAGCTATCACTCGCCGCACAGGACGACAGCAGAAATCCGCTCGTTGAGAAGGAATTGGACTATGAAAATCCGTAGCTTTTTGAGTACGGCTTGCGCAGTGCTTCTGATCCTGATCTTGGTGTCCCTTCGAGCGCCCAACGTGCGTGCCGCTGACCGAGCGCCTGAGCCGGGCCTCCAAATTGCGAAGACGGCCCATAGCAGTTCGGACGTCGTGATCTCCGACAGCGAACTGGCACGCGACGCAGCTCAGTCGATGCCATGATGCGCCTCCTGTATCTGAAGAAATTTCGACGCACTATCGTTTCCACAGCAATGGCTACGCTGCTAGCGGCGACCCCATGTAGATCCATCATCGACATAAGGTTTTCTTGGCGATCGAGTCCTCTTCGTGTCCGGAAAGCACGAGGGGCAATGCATCCACAGAGAGGACGAGCGTCTCGCCAAAGGGTCTGGCTGCGCTGACCTTGAGTGCCTCTAGCCGTATTTGGACGGATTCGAACGCGATCAGCGTCAGGCTTCGCCTCGATTAATTTCGGCGAGCAACGCACGCCATCCTGCCTGGGATCAACCAGGACATCGTTGTGATCCTGCTCGGTCAGCTTCAAGGGATTGTTCGACTCGTCCACTAATCAGGCGGCTAACCCTTGGTGCGGGCACATAGCGCTACATTCCGATCGATCATTGTATATGTCGATAATACGATGGTATGTGTGCCCGTCGCCGCCACTTCTCGATGGTCTAAAGTCCCTTTGCAGAGGGACGCCTTTGCCGCACGAATCTGACGTTTTTTGGATAACTTAAGGAATCGATATGAGCAACTACGATTTGGGCGAAGAAATGCAATCAGGCCATCATTCGAGCACCGGCGTGTTGGACATGAAGATTGAGATCATTATTGTGCCCGTGTCGGACGTTGACCGTGCGAAACGCTTCTATGCGAATCTGGGCTGGCGCCTTGATCTGGATTACAAGGGCGACGACGGGTATCGCGTGATCCAGTTCACGCCCCCGGGGTCGGCGTGCTCGGTGATGTTCGGAAAGAACATCACGCGGGCAGTACCGGGTTCGTTGCAGTCAGTCCATGTTATCGTTGACGACATCGTTGCAGTGCGCCGCGAACTGCTCCGCCGTGGCGTCGACGTCGGCGAGCCCTATCACGATTCAGGTGGCGTGTTCCACCACGCAGACGGGAAAGGTGTTGTCGCGGGCCTCAATCCACAGCGGAAAAGTTACGCCTCATACGCTTCATTTGAGGACCCTGACGGCAACAGATGGGTACTCCAGGAGGTTACCGCACGATTGTCGGCAGATCTGGAAGTCGGTGACGTCAGGTTCACTGATGAGGTGGTAAGAGCGATTCATGCGACTTCAACGGACTGACGCTCGAGCAGTGCTTTTAATCCGAGTGGGGAAGCACTGACGGTCACAATTTTGCCAGGCGCTTGTAGAGGACGAAATGTCCAATAATGGTTCGAGCGCAAACGGTCCCGATCTAGGCCAGGGCGTGCTGATCGCGTCGTCGGCAAAACAGGGCTGCTGGCCGGGCTTGTCGGCGAGGACTCGGTGCTGGTTGCGCGGGTCGGCGATGAATTTCTCGCCGTCGATGCGGCTCGTACGCATTACCATGGACCGCTCGCCGCGGGGTTGATCGTCGACGAAACGGTACCATGCGGTGGCGTCACGCGTGCGTTAGCATGCGCACCGGGCGAGGCGGTGCGCGGGCCTTCACTGAGTCGACGGCGATTCGGAGGTTTTGGTGCTGCAAAAGCTCGCTCGACCTGCGAGCGTCAAGGTCGCGCCGGGCGACGTGCTACGGAAGATGGCTATTTTTACCCAACCCCCGCAAACTGAAAATCTTACAAGGCTTCCCGGGCCTGTGACCTTACCCCGCCGAGTATACCATTCGTAAGTTAGTGGTCTCGCCGGTTTTCGGTTGATGCAGTTGCCGGAATTGGTCCGGCGCCAGTTGCCCCAAGGCACTATGCGGGCGCACCGAATTGTAGTCCGTGCACCACGCTTCGATTCGTTTGCGTGCATCGTCCAGGCTGACGAACGCTTGCTGGTTCAAACACTCCTCGCGCAGTCGGCCGTTGAAGCTCTCGATGTGCGCGTTTTCCACCGGCTTACCCGGACGGATGAACTGCAGTCTGACGCCATGTTCGTGCGCCCATGCGTCGAGCGCCTTGCTGACGAACTCCGGACCGTTATCAACCTGAATCGGACCCGGGCGCCGCCCCTGCTGGCGTAGCTGCTCAGGCACGCGCGCCACGCGAACACCCGTCAGTGAGAAGTCGACCTCGATGTGCGGACACTCACGATTCCATGCGTCGATGATGGTCAACATGCGAATGCGTCGACCATGCACCAGTGCGTCAGCAACAAAGTCCATTGCCCAGCTTTCGTCTGCGCCGTTCGGCGTTTGCATGACCACGCGCAAATGACCTGGCCGCTTCTCTCGTCGTTTCAGGCGAAGCGACAGACCTTCTGAGCGGTACAGCCGCTCAGTGCGCTTGTGGTTCTCGACCAGGCCCTGCCGCCGTAGCAAGACATGCAGGCGGGGCGAGCCAAACCGTGGCCGATCCTGCGCCAGCTCGCGCATCCGTTGCCGGCCTTCGTGGTCAGGTACCCCGTGATTTCCATGCAGATTACGACGGTAGCGCGCTCTAGCTACGACAGTGGTTTGCGGTCTGCCTCCGATAATATGTTATTGAAAATCATGGGGTTGCTGTTTCGGGTTGGTCGTCAGCCGCATGCCGCCGTGTTCTGACGATTGTCCGTTGCCTTACTGTTATTTTCCGGCTACGCTGGTCGGTCCCTCTTGCGTTTGCGGAGCGGACGACGATGGAACACTGGCGACTGGCTTCCAGATCTTGGAACACTTCGCACTCTTTATGAGACTCGGGCGCGTACGCTTTTCGATCATCAGGTGCTCGCCTACGAGACGCTCGGCTTTGTACCGATGGCCGAGCATCAGCGCCGCTACGTTGTACGCTGGCTGAAGGAGCGGCTATCGGGGCGTCCGAACCGGGCCGATCTGATGCACGAACTCAAGCGCTGGCTTTACGAGCATCGCATCCTGATCCAGCAGGAGCGCGCGCTCAAACTGCTGCTTGTGCAGGCTGCACGCGATGTTGAATCTGCCCTGGTTGCCAGCCTGGCGCAGAGCTTCGGCGAAGACATGCTGGATAGATGGGGTTCGTTGCTGGCACAGCCGCACGGATCATTCGCCAGCCTCCAGCAGTGGCTGTGGTCGGTGCCGCTGCGCAATTCAACGCATCAGATGAACGACCTGTTTCGCAAGATCGACCGGCTTGTGGAACTCGGTGTACATCGCGACTGGCCATCGGCATGCAATGAGGCGGCAGTGCGCCATTTTGCCCGCCGCTGCGCGAGTCGCAAGCCGTCGGTCAGCCGGCGCATCCAGCAGGACACACGGCGGCTGGAAGTTGCATGCTTCATGCGGTATGCGCTTTGCACAACGACCGACCAGCTGCTGTCGATGCTGGGCCGCTGGATTCGCAAGGCGATCAACGAGGCCAACAGCCGGGTGGCCGCAACCCGGCAGGATCTCAAGGCCCAGGTGCGCGATCTGGCGGAGGCAGTCAGGGCAATTGCCACAGACGTGACCCTGTCACGCGATGAGATGGTCGAGCGGCTTTGCGCGCTGGCTGATGCGGCGCTGAAGCAGGACACGCCGAGGCGCACGAGCCTCATGCGTGCGCAACTGGTTTCGAAGCGGCGCATGGCCCGAGCCATGCTCGTCAAGCTGTTATCGCTGCCGTTCGACGCACAAGGCGCACATCCCGTCATCGACGCGCTGGCGTTGCTTCGCCGACTGTACGCGGACAAATCGACCGAGCTGCCCGAAGGCACTGCGATTCATCTCGGCAAAGCTTGGCGCCGCACGATCGAAAGCGAAGACCGAAACCTGGCGCTGCTCGCCTTCGAGTGGGCAACGCTTTTCGCACTGCGCGTTGCCTTGCGCAATGGATCGGTCTTCGTCGCTCACAGCTTTGAGTTTCGCAGCCAGGCCACGATGCTGATTTCCGACGACGAGTGGCAGGCCAGGCGCAATCACTACTACGGCCATCTTGAGCTGCCGCAAAACCCGAAAGACTTTCTCGCGCCGGTCATCGAACATCTCGATGCGAGCCTTGAACGTCTGCACGGGGCGGTCGCAAGCGGCGAGGTGCGTATTGACGCCGCCGTCCACATCGGTCCTCTCAGTGCCCAGCCACACGATGCCGCACTCGAAGCGTTGCGTCGCGCGATTCTCGAACCTCGGCCCGACGGACAGTTGCCGAGGATCATTCTCGAAATCGATAGCGCCGTGCGTTTCAGCTGGGTCCTGCTCGGACGCGAACCGCGCTCGCGCGCCGAACTGCTGATGGTCTACGCCGCCGTCCTCGCGCACGGCACGTCCATGACGGCTGCTGATATCGCGCGCATGGTGCCTGAACTGTCGGCGAGCGCAATCCGGCAGATGATGAACCGTATCGCCGACGAGCGTATGCTGCGTCAGGCTGCCGACGCAGTGCTCGAGTTCATGCACCGGCATCCGATTGCAGAACACTGGGGCCGTGCCGACCTCGCCTCGTCGGACATGGTCTTGCTGGAAACCACGCGAACCGTCTGGCAGGCCCGCGCCGATCCGCGGCGTCGCACAGCCTCGATCGGTGTCTATACTCATATGCGGGACCGCCGGGGCATTTTCTACGATCAGCCGATCGTGCTCAATGAGCGACAGGCGGGCGTCGCAATCGAAGGCGTGATCCGGCAGGACAGCACGGACGACGTGACGTTGCTCGCCGTTGACACGCACGGGTATACCGATTTCGCGATGGGGCTCGCCCGGGCTCTGGGCTTTGACCTGTGCCCCCGGCTTGCCCATCTGCGGGATCGCCGGCTGCACGTGCCGGTGGGACATGCGATACCGGCGCGACTCTTGCCGGTTGCCGATCGTGACGTGAAACTCGAAGCGATTGAGGCCATCTGGGATGAATTCATCCGCGTTGCGGCGTCAGTGCAAAGTGGACATCGCACCGCGGTTGAGGCGCTAACGCGCTTTGGTTCGGCGGCACGCGGACAGCCCCTATACGAGGGTGGTGTACAACTTGGACGGCTGTTCCGGTCGATCTTCCTGATCGACTACTTCACCGTACCGGCGTTTCGCGGCGAACTGCAGCACGCGCTCAACCGTGGCGAGGCGGTCCACAACGTGCAGCGCGCAATCCATCAAGGCAAGATTCCCATCGAACTCACGCGTCACCGCCATTCGATGATCGCCGTCTCGTCCGCCCTGACGTTGTTGACCAACGCCGTCATGGCGTGGAACACCCTGCATATGCAGCAGGCGCTCGACGTGATCGAGCAGATCGGTGACCAGCCGGTCGAGCCTCGCTATCTGCGCAGCATCGCACCGACCTCACTTGAGGGGATCAATTTGCGCGGCACCTTCGATTTTCCGATCGCCGAGTACGCGGATCGGCTCATGCCAAGTCTCATTGTCACGAGGGTGTCGTCGGACTCGCAGAGTGCGCGCGGGCGATAGTTGAGCGCCGGGATCAATGGTGTGTCGGCACGAAGGCATCGGCTTCCCTGGCAATCCTCTTGATGTTCAATACACTGATAAGCCCGTAGCCATGCGCTACGCATGATTCGCGTGCGGCCCCATCAGATCAGTCTGAAGAACTGTGATCTTTTGTCAAAAGCGTGGCGGATCTGACACTTGCTGACAGTCTTGCGTAGCTCTTTCCGATATTCTGCGTCGCGCGGCTCCTGCTACGGGACAGCGGCGAAGGGGCATCGACGCGTGACACTGCCGTAGCCTTCGGTCCACTGCTCAAGCGGCGGTGACAATTCTTCACTTTCGCTGATCCGGATTTCCGGCACAGTTCGGCGTCTTTCCCATAAGCAGTGCGAATAAAAAAAATGAACAACAGGATCTACCGGCTGGTGTACAGCAGACTCCGGGGCATGCTCGTGGCCGTCGCGGAGACGGCTGCGGGCGTCGGCACGGGCAATCAGGGAGAAATGACCGTCCGTGCGACATTTTGAACCTCTCGGCCGCGAAGGAAATCATTCTCGAAAGCGGCGGCGCATTCATCAAGATCGCGGACGGCAATATCACGCTGGGCGGGCCCGGCGACCTGTTCCTGAAAGTCCTCACCATCCAGAAGCAGGGGGCGCAGTCTCTGAATTTGCCGATTCCGCAATGGCCTGTCGCCGCCAGCGCTGAAATGTTCAGCCAGCGGCTCGATGTCAGTCCGTTGCTCGGCAAGGAATTCTCGCTTCCTCTCCACCATATTCCGTACAAGGTGAAAGACTCCACCGGCCGAATTTTTGACAGCGGCATGCTGGACGAAGCCGGAAGTACAGGGCGGACGTTTACCAAACAGCCTTCAAAGCTGAAATACCACATCGGCAACGATCCTTGGCGTCTGTTCCTAGACTCAAAGCACGCCGAGATCGACAACGAGCCTCAGGAATAAGGAAGCGAGCGTATGGCTACGACTTTGGACGATGCAGTAACGGGATCAACAACAGTTCTCCCGGTCAATGCTGCCGCTTCCACCGCTCAGGCGACCGTTGAGGATACGGCGACGACGGGCGTTGCTGCATCGGCAACCACGGCCACATCGGTGGGCGCAACCCAATCGGGAGACAACACCACCACCGCGGCGGCGGCCCAGGCCGACCAATCTCCGATGACACAGACTGCTGCGAATGCGTCGTCCAATGAAGCAACGTCATCGCAGGACACTGCTTCGGCGCCTGACGCGCAGTCAGAGGCGCCTGTACTCGATCACGTGTTTGTGGGGCTGGACGGCTCGCCGATCAAGGGGCTCAAATACCGGTTTGAATCAGACGGTTCGGTCATCGACGGTATGACGGATGGCGATGGTGTAAGGCCACCCCGGTGAGGTCGTTCTCCGCGGGATCGGATTGCACGGTTTCGGTATTGACGGACAGCGGTATTTACAAACAGGTCGCCTGTTATACGGTGCCGACAGCCGACACGTCGGCGACACTGATGAGTGGAAGCATGGTACTGGAAAGCGAGACCCAGCAGCACGGCGGCTCGTCCGACGATGCTGCCCGGGAACCGTCGTCACCCGCCAGTGACACAGGTGATTCACAATCGCATCCGGCCTATTCATCCCAAGGTCCGTCAACGGATACGGCTTCGAGTGCGCCGAGTACCGAAAGCGGCAACACTCCGGCAGCTGCGACGTCGGGTAATACCGAAACGACAAAGGCTACGAGCGGGAAGCCAGCTGCGGCGTCGTCCCCGACGCCGGCCGCCATTTCGACAAAGCCATCGACGACTCCGTTGCCTCCCAAGGGCACCACGACGACCAAAGGCGGCTCAGGCAAATCTGCGCCGTCAACGGCCACAGCCTCAACGCGCGACAAACTGGGGCATCCGCAGGCTGCACCGGCCGAGACATTCACGGACTGGGCAAGTCACAAGGTACATGCAGCGTGGCACTTCATTGAAGACCTCTTTGGGTTCGATTCGAATCCGGTGGCAGGGAAAGCCGTCCCGCCGAAAACACAGCCGCCAGCGAAGCCAGGAGGCGCCAACACGAATAGTGCACCAAAAGATCTATCTGCGGTGCAATCCCTGATTACCCATTGCGGAGGGCCAGACGGAGCACTCAATGCCGTCGTCGGCCACGGTCGTCAATCTGAAGAAGATCGCAGATGGTTCGATCACGTATGGAAGCAAGCCTTCCAAACTATCGAAAGGCCAATGCTACATGTACGTGAAGATCGCGCTCTGGCGAGGCAACGCGATCAAGTTTGTAGAAAACAAAAAAGGGGATTTTGACGCAGCGGGCGGTAGCTACGCGAAGGTGGCGGGAGAATTCTTGGTGTCCCAGGGATTCGTGAATGTCACCGATCAGCTTCCAGATGCGAGATGGGCACTGCCTGGCGATGTGATCGTCTACCACGTAAAGGGCGACGCGGAAACGGCCGATGGTCGTGGCCAGCCCGGTCACATTGACATACGCACCTACCACTACTACGTCAGCGACTTCAAGCGAAACTATCTCTGCTTCAGTGGAGGTGGGGGGACGCACTTCTATGAAGTGAGCGGGGTCTACCGAAAGCCAGGATTTTTCGATCCGCTCGCCCTTGCGCGCATGAAAGCCTTTTTGAAGATCATCCGGTCACGGGAGGCCAAAGCATTTTTTGCATTCGGCGATGAAAAAACTTATTTCGCAACGCAAGGGGTGTACAAGATCCAGAATGGAATCAAAGATTTTTCAACCTATCCGCCCAACCCCCAAAAAGCGGAAGATCACCAAGGTGCATACCAGATCGCCCGATCATCTTGGAACCGAGGACACGCTCTGAACACTGGCGCGTTACCTTCAGACTTCAGTCCTCAGACCCAAGACCGCTATGCGGTGTGGTTGATGGAGGGGGAGCCGGGGCGCTATGGTCCGAAACCGGAATATCCTCCGGTTCCCAGTGCCTTGGGTTACATACGGCAGGGTGACATCGATCAAGCTGTGAGTCTGCTCCGTAAGCGGCAATGGCCGTCGCTTCCGGGAGGGGGGCAAGACCAAGGCTACACGATGGCCGATATGAAGGCTGATTTCAATAAGTACCTGAAAGAATACGGCGGAAGTTAGAATTCGATTGGCATTCGAGAAATAAAATTTCTATAGGCCATCCAAAATCACATGAAAAATAGGTTCTTAAAAATTGTTGCTGGGATCGCTCTTTTGGCGACGGCAATTTCGGCCTATTCCGGAGCATCCGTTCGGGATTATATCGCCTCGCGAAACAAAGCCGTCGAGGCTGTTCACGCGACGTACGCCGATCAGGGGAACGAGCGGTTGAGTCGGGCCGCCGATAAGTCGATGCAAGACGTGCGGATCAAATTACAAAGGCTCGTGGGCCCGGTCAACGTAAAGGGCTTTCCCAGAAGCGGCGAGAGCGTTATTGGATCGCGGTCCGACGGCCAGTACGAAGGACTGGATGGAATCGCAGTGACTTCGCTCGATACTAAGACGCGACTTTTCGTGACAACGGTCCCGTTAATGCGGGCCTGGTTGGCGATGCATCGTAAAGATATCAAGCAATTTTCGAGTCTCGAGCGAGCGCTGGGGACTGAGGACTTTTACAACGCGACAGCCATCCTCAGTGATGATGCGGCCGTATACGCATATGGTGAAATCCCCGTAACTGCTCGAGCTGGAGGCTCAACCACAAGGGTCATCCTGTTTGCATTGGGGCAAGACGACCCGGCACCGAATCCTCCCGGCAGTATCGCAGTAGCTGTTATGCAGGACGATCGCATCTATATCCTGACCGAAGGCGTACAGGTCAATGCTATTCCGGCGTGCAAAGCATTGAGTCAACAGGGCACTATCAATTTCGAGCAATGCTTTGCGAAAAAATTGCCATCGCAGAAGGAATACGCACGCCTGATTAACCAGGCGCAAGGACTGGTTGATCGGGCATCCCAGCCGCAACAGCACTAGGGCAGTGCACGCATCTTCTTTGGGTTTTCCCTCTATGTCATGGCCGATTCCAACGCTGACGCCGATTTCATATCCGAAACCGCTCGATCTCCGTGTCTGGCTGCCGGGCCTGGTTGCGCTGGCACTCGGCACGGCAGGCGCTGTGCTGCTGCTTTGGCCGCACGGCAAGTCAACGCAGGGCGTTCAATTCTGGGCGCTGCTTATTGGCGTGCCGCTGGTCAGCTGTACTTTGGCGCTTGGAATTCGGTTGAATCGTTGGGAACGCGAACAGACGATTGTAGAAGAAGCTGAGCGTGAGCAGCGACGAATCATGTCACTCTGGCGAGCCTGGTCTCGTCGTGACGTTCGCGTCACGGCTGCGCTGGCGGTTCTGCCGGTGCCTGTTCCTCCGGCGCAACTGGGTGTTGTCGGCGCGGATCTGCCGGTGAACAGGGGGCGCGCGAAGGGCTTCGCATGGTCGAACGGCAAAGCAGAGACATGGCGACGCACGAAGCTGCTCGGTCTGATCGCGAGCGGATTGCACGCGACCCTGGCTGCACGGCAGGAAATGTCGGTCCGGCTGCTGCTTGACGAAGCTTCGATGGCATCCGTCGACGCGTGGAAAGAGGACGCCCGGAATGCGTTGGGCAAGATCGCGCCGAGGTGCAAGTTCGGCATCGATGCCGAGCCGGCAGTCGGTTGCGCGCCGTTTCTCGCGCAACAGGTCGATCTCGTCGGCGCTGCGCCCCAGCTCGTCATTGCGGCGCAAATGTGGCCTGACGGCAAGACGGAGCATGCCTTCAGTGAAGGTGCCGCGGCGTTACTCGTCGAGCGAAGCGACGCGCACGCAGGTCAGGTTTTTCGTCCCATGACTTCGACGACCGCGACACTCGACGCCGATCTGAAGCAACTCGTCCAAATACAGATTGCGCCTGATCGCATCACGCACGCGTGGCTCACGGGATGTACGGACGAATCGGCGGGGATCACCTCGTCGCTAACTTCAGATCCGAAGACGCCGCTGATCGAACGGCCCTTCGATGACATCGTGGGCGAACCCGGGCCGGCAAGTAGCTGGATTGCGCTGGCCACCGCGCTGGAAGCGTTGGAGACGGGCGGCCCGCAGCTCATTGCGTGGCGGGAGAAGGATTCCGAGCCGCTGCATTTGTGCATGGTCGGTCCCGCACAACCTGATGCCTCGCAAAAGGAACTTTGAGTTGACGTTGAAGAAACATATCCTGGGCCGGTGCCTGATTGCCATTGCGGGGATTGCCATCGTGGCGGCCGTGATCCTACTCACAGTCGACCCGAAGGATCTGGAGACGTGGTTCTCCCGATACCGGTACATCCTGATCGGCGCCGGCCTGCTTGCTGCCGCTGCGCTCGCGTTCAGTCTTCCGCACATCGCCTCGTTTGCTGATACCGCACAGCTTTGTCTTGCCGCCGGAGCTGTTCTGTCGTGGCACCAGACCGAGGTAGGCGGCAAACTCGCGGCCCGATCTGAATGTGTTTGCCTGTCCGATCACGGAGACCGCTGCCGTGGCGGTGAGTACGCCAACGCCAGGTATCTCCGAGATGCGTCTGCATGCGTCATCGTCACGGCGCCATTCGAGAATGCGTTGTTCGATGCGTGCGATCTGCTCGTCGAGTTCACGAAGTCGTGAGAATTGATCCTGCAGGCTGTCAGCGAGCATAGCTGGCAGTTGGTCGGCCAGTGAGGTCAGCGCGAGTTTGGCGGCCTCGATTGATGCCCGGCGCCCCTGAGGCAGGACGACTCCGAATTCATAGAGCAGTCCACGAAGCTAGTTGACCTGCATGACGCGAATGCGGACCAGTTGCTGGCGGATGCGGTGCATTGCGAGCATGGCCTGCTGGTCTTCGGTCTTGACGGCCACGAACCGCATGCCCGGACGCTGGGCGGCTTCCCAGATCGCCGCAGCGTCGGCTGCGTCATTCTTGTTCGACTTCACGAACGGCCGCACGAACTGCGCTGCGATGAGCCGCACGTCGTGGCCAAGTCGCGCCAGGACGCGGGCCCAGTGATGGGCGCTGCCACAGATCCTATGACGAAGGGTCCTACGAACCGATCGATACTATCAACTTGTCGTTACCAGCCCAAGGAGGAGATCATGCGCGCAAATCAAGTGGAAAACGCCCAGGTTGAGATCATTCTGGCCGCCTCACTGGAATTGGCTGGCGCGAAATGGAAAATTGCGCTGCATGATGGTCGACGTGACCGACCCGCGATACACACAATCACCGAGCCCCACTCGGCAGCGCGTTTGCAGGCTGTTCTGGACCTGCTGACGGCCTACAGGGATAAGTGGTCACTCCCTTCAGATACGAGAATCGTGGTGAGCTACGAGGCCGGGCACGTCCACGTACACCAGCAGCGTACAGGCCGGCGCCCGGTCCCTTCAAACGATCGAGTTCGCGCATGTTCAATGTCACGAGTGCGCCAGCCTTCATGAGCGGCTCCCGCATGCGTGCAGAGAGCCGCCAGCTTGCCAGCACCGGCAAAACACGACATTTGTATCTTGCTAGAACACGACATTCTCATATTGCTCTTACATACGTGTCAAAGCCAGAT
This sequence comes from Paraburkholderia bengalensis, assembly GCF_037126505.1. Classification (NCBI taxonomy): domain Bacteria; kingdom Pseudomonadati; phylum Pseudomonadota; class Betaproteobacteria; order Burkholderiales; family Burkholderiaceae; genus Paraburkholderia; species Paraburkholderia bengalensis. The sequence continues at coordinate 85 of NZ_JACFYJ010000159.1, read as the reverse complement.
TCAAATGTCCGCTGTCCAGCCAAGTTCAGATGTCCGCTTTTGCGGGGTTAGAAATCTCTATCTCGGGGTTTCAACTCACGCAGTG
>NZ_JACFYJ010000158.1:0-12630 GCF_037126505.1 Paraburkholderia bengalensis | reverse complement strand
CCCGTACTCGCTCGCGAGCGCGCGATCGTTCAGCAGCGACTTCGCCATGACATGCCGGAATTTCAACGGCAGCAACGAAGTCACGGCGCCGGTGGCCGACAAAAAGAGCTTTCTCATGATCAAAGGATACAAACACCGGCGTCGGCGGCATAGGTTTATGTCTCCGCACTTTCGGCAATGTCTTCAGTCGATTCGGCCATGCGTTGCTTCTGCACGCAACGTTGACATGCTTTTTGCATGCGGCTTGTGCGCCCAGACCGCTTGTCCGCAGATCCGGCGGGTTCGCTGTATGCTCGCCGGATATAGAAGGGTCGCACGCGCGCAATCGCCGGACTTGTCGTGAACCAATCCAGGCCACCAGCAGCCAGCACGAGCACGTCGCGTGCGCCCTCCTGAGCGGGCGTATAACGTCTTTCCGCCCGATGCATCCGTGAGACGAACCTGGCGGCCCCGCTGGCCGCCAGCGCAAAGGGCGCCCATGCATGATCCTGCTCACTTTCTTCCGTCGTTCGTCTGGCGCGCGGATCGCGACGGGACGATCCAGTATGCGAACCCGTGGGCATCGCGCTACCTCGGCATGCCGGCGCGAGAGATCGTCGGCCGCTCCTGGCAGGCTTTCGTCCATCCCGACGACATCGCGCCCGTCCTCGAAGCGCTTCGGACCATGCGCGACGGCAGTCTGTTGCGCAATGTCGAAGTGCGTCTGCGGCGCGCCGACGGCGCATTTCATTGGCACGTGCTGCATCTTCAGGCGCAACGGGATACGGCCGGGCGTATCGGCGACACCGTTGGCGTCGCGACGGACATTCACCACTGCCGCGACGCATGGGCGATGTACGAGGCGAGCGAGCGCCGGCTGAAGGCTGCGTTTCAGGGCGCGCGCATGGGCGCCTGGGAATGGGACATGAAGAACCGCCTCGTGCGCATGAACGAACAGCTCGCCGCGCTCTATTCGTTTCCGCCTGGCACGGAAGCCGTCGCGCTATCCGATCTCTGGAACCGCGTTGCGCCCGAATACCGTGCGCCATTCCAGCAGCGCGTCGAAGCCGCGCTGTACTGCGGCGGCCCATTCGAATTCGACTATGTGCTCGACAATGACGCCACGCCGCCGCGCTGGCTGCGCATGCGCGGTCATACGGAGTTCGACGAACAGGGCGCGCTCGCGCGCGTGCACGGCGTCACGTTCGACATCACCGAACAGCGCGCCGCCGAAGATCGCCTGATCCACAGCGAGCGGCGCTATCGCGCGCTCGTCGAATCCACGGGCGCGCTCGCCTGGTCCGCAGGCGCGGACGGCGAAATCCGGCCCGCGTCCGAGCCGTGGGAACGCTTCACGGGTGCCGAATCCGACCGTCTCGTGAAATGGGGCTGGCTGGACTTCGTGCATCCCGACGACCGCGACAGAACGCGTGAAGGCTGGCTCGCCATCCTGCAACGGGGCAAGACGGGCACGCTGACGTTTCGCATGCGCCGCTACGACGGCGCGTATCGCGTGGTGCGGGCGCACGCGGCGCCGCTATACGACGCGCACGGCAAGCTACAGGAATGGTTCGGCACCACCACCGACGTGACGGAGCAGCACGACGCGCAAGCCGCCGTCGAAGCCCGCAGCCTGCGCCTCACGGTGGCGATGCAGGCGGCCGAGATTCACATCGTCGCGCTCGATCTTGCGTCGTGGACGCTTTCGTTCGAGATCGGCGACGAGCCGAGCGTCGGCGATGTGCAAACCTATGACGCCGCGCTCGCGCAGGTGCATCCCGACGACCGCGCGGCGCTCGACCGCTACGTGCGCCGCCTCGCGGCGGGCGACGACCCCGGTGGGCATTTCGAATTCCGCGTGCGCAACCCGGCGGGCGAGCAATGGATGGAAGGCAGCGCCTTGCTGCAGCGCGACGCGCACGGCAAGCCGCTGCGGCTGATCGCGAGCGTCATCGACATTACCGAGCGCAAGCGCATGGAGCTGATGCTGCGCGAAGCGGACCGCCGCAAGGACGAGTTTCTCGCGATGCTCGCGCACGAACTGCGCAATCCCCTCGCGCCGATCCGCACGGCCATCGCGCTGCTCGAAAAGGATGGCCGCGCCGACCGGCGCTCGGCGGACCTGATCGAACTGATGCGCAGACAGACCGAGCATATGACGCGGATCGTCGACGATCTGCTGGAAGTGTCGCGGATCACGCAAGGGCGCATCGCGCTGCAGCTCGAGCCGATTCTGGTCGGAACGGCTATCTATCACGCCGTCGAGGCGATCGCGGCCTCCGTCGAGATGCGCGGTCAGCATATGCACGTCGATGTCGCGGACGCGACCGCGTGGGTGCGCGGCGACGTCACGCGCATCTCGCAGATTCTCGTCAACATCCTCAACAACGCGAGCAAATACACGCCGCAAGACGGTCACATCACGATCAGCGCCAAAGCCGACGACGAGTGGGTGTCGATCGTCACGACGGATACGGGCACGGGCATCTCGGCGGACCTCTTGCCGAAGGTGTTCGAGCTGTTCTCGCAAGGCGAGCGCACGCTCGATCGCTCGAACGGCGGGCTCGGGATCGGCTTGTCGCTGGTGAAAAAGCTCGTCGAACTGCACGACGGCACCATCGCCGTGCAAAGCGACGGCCCCGGCCAGGGCACGACGGTGACAGTGCGCGTGCCGCGCCTGCATCACCATGAGCAGCACTCGGCGCAGGTGCTGTCGGAGCCCGCCGCCGGGGCGACGCCCAGCGCGCTGCGAATCCTCGTCGTCGACGACAATCGCGACGCGGCCGATTCGCTCGCGATGTTGTGCGAATTCGGCGGCCATGCGGCACTCGCGGCGTACTCGTCGGCGCAGGCGCTGGAAATCGCGGCGCAGTTGAAACCGGATGTCGCGCTGCTCGACATCGGCTTGCCGGACATCGATGGCTACGAGCTGGCGCGCCGGTTGCGGCACAAGGGCGAGAGCGTGCCGCTGCTGATCGCGATCACGGGGTACGGTCAGGCCGAGGACCGGTTGCGGGCGCAATCGGCCGGCTTCGACTATCACTTCGTCAAGCCTGTGAATGTGGAAAGTCTGCTCAAACTGCTCTCGTCGATGACGGGCGGGGGATGAAGCCGCTCAAAGGCGTAAAGGTGGACGTAAAGAAGGACGTAAAGAAGGACGTAAAGGCGGCGCGAATGGCCAGGGAGGCCTCGAACATGGAGCGGGAAGAATTCGTCACGCGATTGACGTCGATACTGCAGGACGCGGGGCCGGGAACGGTCGCCGAGCTGACGGATACGGCGATTGCGTACTGGAATGGAGAACGGCTCGTCTACGCGTTCGTGAGTGCGGAGGGTAACGGCGCGCAGGGCGAAGAATTCGATCTTGGTGCGCAGCGATGGGCGCAATGGAAAGACTGGCTCGTCGACTGGCTGACCGATCCGCTATTGAGCGTACGACATGGACTGCATCATGGGACGTAATGCGGAACGTAACTGGATGGGGGCGCGCCGGATCATGAAGCGCGCTCCCAGAGCGCTCGCGACGGGCGTGCTCGCGTGCGTCATCGCCGCCAGTTCGGCCTGCTCGACTGCGACAGGGCCGCAAACGGTCCCGTCCGCGCGATACGGCGAAACGCCATCGTGCAGCGTGCCGGGCCGCTTTTGCCAGACGTTTTTCGGTCCTTGATCTTCTTCGGTGCCTGATCCGCGAGACGTACCGCGTGCGTCGCTGTCAGTTCGAACGTGCGAACTCCGTTTCCTTCACGGCCTCGACGAGATAATCGACGAACGACGTGATCCGCGCCGAGATCGCCGTGTTGCGATAGTAGACAGCGCTGATGGGCTGCCGCACATCCTGCGTCTGCCGCGCGAAGAGCTGGACGAAGCGGCCCTCGCGCCGGTCGCGGCCCGTCATGAAGTCCGACAGGCACACAATCCCGGCACCTTCCAGCGCGAGTTGCCGCAACGTCTCGCCGCTCGACGATGCGATGGCGGGTGTAATCCGGTAAGGCTCGTTCTCGGGCCCGGGCAACGGCCAGACGTTGAGCGACTCCGGCTGGGTGAAACCGAGCAGCGAATGCTTCGCGAGATCGTCGACGCGTTTTGGCTGGCCGTGCGCTTTCAGGTATGCGGGCGTCGCCAGCACGCGTATCCGGCTGCTGCCGATGGGTCGGCTGTGCAGCGTCGAGTCCTTCAGCCTGCCGATCCGGATCGCGACATCGGTGCGCCGTTCGAGCAGATCGATAATGCCTTCGTTGCTATTCAGTTCGAGCTCGACCTGCGGATAGCGCGCGCGATAGCCCGCCACGAGCGGCACGATCACATGCAGCATGAACGGCGTCGCGGCATCGACGCGCAATCGCCCTGAAGGCCGCTCGCGGCGCGCCGCGACCTGCTCTTCGGCGCTCTCCACCGCGCCGATGATCTCGCGCGCGTTCTGCAGAAAGGACTTACCCTCCTCCGTCAGTTCGAGCCGCCGCGTGGTCCGCCGCAACAGTGTGGTCTGCAGCTTCTCTTCGAGCCGCCCGAGCGTGCGGCTCGCGCCCGACACCGTCTGGTTCAGCTGCTCGGCGGCAGCCGTGATGGAGCCCGTATCGACCACGGTCGCGAAGGTTTTCAGTTCGTCGAGTGTGACTTTCATATTTGAGCTGAATTCAACAGTGCTTCCTTTATAGACGTGCTTTCCCGCAAAAGTAAAGCAGACCTGCTCACGCCGCCAAAAAATAACTTGACAGTCTATCTAGTAGTAGATAAAGTACGCCACATGGAACCGACCACGACCGTCCGCGATCAGATTCTCGACCACGCCATCACGCTGATGATGCTGCGGGGTTACAACGGCTTTAGCTATCGCGATCTGTCGGAACTGGTTGGCGTGAAGACATCGAGCATCCACTATTACTTTCCGTCGAAAGACGACCTGGTGCTCGAAGCCGTTAGCGTCTACAGCAGCGGTATCCTCGGCGCGCTCGGTAAGATCGACGCTTCGTTGTCGGCGGATCAGAAGCTTGGCAAGTACACGAAGCTGTTCGGGAGGACGTTGGGCGAAGGCGACCAGATCTGTCTGTGCGGCATGCTCGCCGCCGACATCGAAGCGCTTCCCGACGCCGTGCGTAGCGCCGTGCAGGCATTTTTCAAGGCCAACGAAAGCTGGCTCGCAAAGGTGCTGGCGCAAGGCGCGAAGGAAGGCACGCTGAACGTCAGCGGCAAGCCGGAGAACGCGGCGCGCACGCTGTACGCGGCGTATCAGGGCAGCGTGCTGGCCAGCCGGCTGTTTCGCACGAAGGCCCGGCTCGAAGATGTCGAGAATGCGTGGAAGGTTTCGAAGTAGCAGGTGTTGCAAAGGCAGTATGCAGGGCGGCTCATTACCGCCTTTTATTGGATCGGGTTATCTATCTTCTAGTAGATAAATAACCGGCGAGTGACATTTCGAACAGAAGTGAAGGCACGCGTCCTATCTATCTATGAGTAGATAGCAACGCAAGCCGATTCCATTTTCAACCATTGCCAGTCAGGAGTTACATCATGTCGATCGAAAGAGTTCTTTACCGCGCCCACGCTCACGCCACGGGAGGCCGCGATGGCCGCGCCGTCGTCCCCGAAGGCAAGCTCGACTTCAAGCTGGTCACGCCGCGCGAACTGGGCGGTGCGGGCGGCGAAGGCGCCAACCCCGAGCAACTGTTCGCAGCCGGCTACAGCGCGTGCTTTCTCGGCGCGATGAAGTTCGTCGCGGCGCGCGACAAGACGGCCATTCCCGCCGACGTCTCCATCGACGGCAGCGTCGGCATCGGCGCGATCCCGAACGGCTTCGGCATCGAAGTCGAACTGAAGATCTCGCTGCCCGGCATGGACCGCGCCGCCGCCCAGGCACTGATCGACAAGGCTCACATCGTGTGCCCGTACTCGAACGCGACACGCGGCAACATCGACGTCACGCTCACGCTGGTTTGACCGGCCTCCCCTTTTAAACAAAAACAGAGCATCGGAGCCACTCATGAAAGCCCTCAAGCCCCTCGTCCTCGCCGCCCTTCTCGCAGCGAACGCCGCCATCGTGTCCGCGGCATCCGCGGCGCCCGCCACCGCACAGCCGACGCCCGACCGCGTCACGAGCGCGTTCCTCACGCAGCTCAATAGCGGCACGGGCCCCGCGATCAACACGCTGCCGCCCGCCAAAGCCCGCCAGGTGCTGATCGACGCGCAGAACGGCGTGAAGGTCGACCTGTCCGGCATCGACGTATCGAACCGCACGATCGAACAGGACGGCCTGAGCGTGCCCGTGACCATCGTGCGTCCGCAAGGCGCGACGGGCACGCTGCCCGTGTTCATGTTCTTCCACGGCGGCGGCTGGATTCTCGGCGACTTCCAGACCCACGAGCGGCTGGTGCGCGATCTCGTCGTGCAGTCGGGCGCGGTGGCCGTCTTCGTGAACTACACGCCGTCGCCCGAAGCGCGCTATCCCGTCGCGATCAATCAGGCGTATGCCGCCACCAAATGGGTCGCGGAGCATGGCAATGAGATCGGCGTCGACGGCAGCCGCCTCGCCGTGGTCGGCAACAGTGTCGGCGGCAACATGGCGGCCGTCGTGAGCCTGATGGCGAAAGACCGGCACGGTCCGCAAATCCGCTTCCAGGGTCTGATGTGGCCCGTGACGGACGCCAATTTCAACGACGGCTCGTATCTCGCGTACCGCGACAAGCATTTCCTGACCCGCGCGATGATGCAGTGGTTCTGGGACGCGTACACGACGGACCCGGCACAGCGCGCACAGATCTATGCATCGCCGCTGCGCGCATCGGAAGAAGAGTTGAAGGGTCTGCCGCCCGCACTGATCCAGGTCGCGCAGTTCGACGTGCTGCGCGACGAAGGCGAAGCATACGGACGCAAGCTCGATGCCGCCGGCGACGAAGTGACGACGACGCGCTACAACGGCACGATCCACGACTTCGGCCTGCTCAACGCGCTGGCCGGCGATGCGCCGACGCAAGCCGCCACGAAGCAGCTCGCCACCGAGATCAAGACCCGCCTGAAGTAAGGGCTTGCGCTGTTCCTGAAGCGATGGCGAACGCGCCATCGCTTCAGGTCGCTAAACGGGAAGGGTGAACGCGGCAGTGTGAGATGCGCAAGGCGCGCTGCAGGGATCAGGCGGCGTTGCGCGCCAGTTCGAGCCGGTTGCCGCCCAACGATTTGGCGCTGTACAACGCCCGATCGGCGGCAGCGAGCAGATCGGCGAGCGTGGAGGCTTCTTTTCCGAACTGCGCAAGGCCGGTGCTGACGGTGGCCTGCACGCCGACGCCATCGACGCGATGCGAGATCGTTTGCGCGAACCGACTGACGACGGCCTCGCCCGCCCGCTTCGCGCCGGCGCTGTCGCAGCCCGGCAGCAGGGCTGCGAACTCTTCTCCGCCGATGCGCGCGAGAATCGCCTCCGGCCCCAACGCACCGCGCGCGATGTCGCCGAATGACTTGAGCACCGCATCGCCGACATCGTGCCCGTAGCGATCGTTGATCGACTTGAAGTGATCGAGGTCGAACGCGAGCACGGAAACCGGCCGCAAAGCGCCGCACTCGCGGATCACGCGCGTGCCCTGCTCGAAAAACCAGCGCCGGTTGCCGAGTCCCGTCAGATAGTCCGTTTGCGATTCCTGCAGCAACTGACGATGCGCTTCGTCCCGAACGACGCGCAGCAACGCCATGGGCAGGATGACGGAATACAGCACGCCCTCGTACATCGTGACCTTGCTGGCCAGCGACTGCACCGCTTGCCCGTGCGACGAAACCAGCCACGGCAGGATCAGCGCGCGGAATGCGTAGAAGGATGCATGAATGCCCGCCACGATCACGGCGATATGCCGCGACTGCAGCGACTTGATGCCGTCGCCGCGCAGCAGTTCGAGCGACGTCGCGCCGGACACCAGCGCAATCGGAATCGCGCTGAGGTAGGCCCACATGATTTCCTGCCGCGGCGTACCGATCATCGCCCACGTGAGGGCCAGCATGACGAGCACGCCAATCGAAAAGACAAGGTGCCGCCGTCCGTTCAGGACGGCAACGCCATGCAGCAACAACAGATACCCGGTAACGATGACTAGATTGCTGATCGCGGAGCCCGTCACGCCGGGCAGAGCATGGCGCTGCGTCGCCCCGGCACAACCGATGGCAAGCGTGGCGTAGCCCGCTGCCAGAATCTTCAACTCCTTGCTGCGCTTCGGATGAACGCGGCTCTCCCACAGGATCATCCCGGAACTGGCGAATAGCGTTCCGATGATGAGGAAATAAAGGGTAAGAAGATCGACGTGCATTACGTGCGGAAGGGCTCTACGCCGGCATATCGCGGCGAGAGCCGCATTCTACGATGAAAATTTCGGCAGCACGACGATATCGAGCCGGATCGCAACTGCTTGCGCAGTCATCAAACAGGTTATCGGCAAAGCGCGCGGTTTTTTGAGGTTCTAGCCGTGGTTCTATTGGTGGTTCTACCCGTGGTTCTAGCGTGGTTCTATCCGTTTGCCCGCTCTGTCCAGCGCGACGGCACACTTTAGGCAATTGCTACATAATCCAAGGCCGAACCGCATGGAGAACGCGATGGACTACGTGAAGCTGGGGCGCACCGGGCTCGATATCTCCCCGCTCTGTCTGGGTTGCATGACGTACGGCGTGCCCGAGCGCGGCCCGCATCCTTGGACGCTGAACGAGGACGCGAGCCGTCCGCTGATCCGCCAGGCGCTCGAGGCTGGCATCAACTTCTTCGATACCGCTAACACCTATTCGGACGGCACGTCGGAGGAGATCGTCGGGCGCGCGCTGAAGGACTTCGCGCGGCGCGACGAGATCGTGCTCGCGACCAAAGTGTTCTTTCCGCTCGGCAATCGCGCGGACGCGAAGAAACCGAATGGATCGGGCCTGTCGCGCAAGGCGATTTTCCAGTCGATCGACGCGAGCCTCGCGCGGCTCGGCACGGACTACGTCGATCTGTACCAGATCCACCGCTGGGACTATGCAACGCCCATCGAAGAAACGCTCGAGGCGCTGCACGACGTCGTGAAGGCGGGCAAGGCCCGCTACATCGGCGCGTCGTCGATGTACGCGTGGCAGTTCGCGAAAGCGCTGCACGTGGCCCGGCAACATGGCTGGACGCGCTTCGTGACGATGCAGAATCATCTGAATCTGCTGTATCGCGAGGAAGAACGCGAGATGCTGCCGCTCTGCGCGGACGAAGGCATCGGCGCGATTCCGTGGAGCCCGCTCGCCCGTGGCCGCCTGACGCGCGACTGGGACGAGACCACGGAGCGCCAGAAAACCGACCGCTTCGGCAACAGCCTTTACGACAAGACGGCGGATGCCGATCGGCGTGTGATCGATGCCGTCGCGCGGATCGCGGCCGCGCGCGGCGTTCCGCGCGCGCAGGTCGCGCTGGCGTGGGTGATCGGCAAGGCGGGCGTGAGCGCGCCCATCATCGGCGCATCGAAGCCGCATCATCTCGACGACGCCATCGCGGCGCTCGGCATCAAGCTCACCTCCGACGAAGTCGCCGCACTCGAAGCGCCCTACGTGCCGCACGAAGTGGTCGGATTCGAGTAAGCGGTCGCATCGAACGCACCGTTCTGGTCCGGGCCCGCTTCTCGTGGGCCGCCTCGCGTTGCCTCCCTCAAGCGTGCATCGGCCGCACGCCTGCGCTTGCGTATGCCTGACCCGCATTCGACGTGCGAATCAGGAAAGCCCTCTCCTTTCTCAATAGTGCGCCTGCCGCGCTGCCGTCAAGATCCCGCTGTCGACCCCGACGCCGTTCCATCTCGCCGGCATCGACATGGGTTGAATCGCGGCGCGCCTGCAGCAGCGCGCCGTTCATCTGCGTCGCCAGTTTGCTTGTGTCATCGGAAAGGAGCGGTACATGTCTCACCATCCCAATGCGCCGACGCCCGGCCCGGCCACCACGCCGCGTACTGCCGGCGAGGACCTGTATGCCGTCGCAACGGCCAACCCCTTCGTGGCACGAATTTAATGACGCTGCTAGATTCCTGCCAGCAGAACCCTTGAGAGGGAGTTCCATGCCAGAAAAATCGAGTCCGCAACCCTCCGTGGCGCGGTCATTTGCCCTGATCGCTGCTGTCGTCGCCATACTTGTCGTCGCGTTCGCCTATACGGCCGGCTGGCTGACGCCAGCGCGCCTGACGCCCGCGAAGATCGTCAACGGCCTCGCGCCGCCGGGCGGCCCCGCGTTGGGCTTCCGGCGCAATCATGCGAAAGGCATCTGCTTTACAGGCACGTTCGAATCGAATGGCGCGGGCGCGGCGCTTTCCAGCGCGCCCATGTTCGCGGCGGGCTCGTATCCCGTCGTCGGGCGCTTCAATCTCGCGACGCCCGACCCGAAAGCGGCCGATCCGACCGTGCGCGTGCGCGGCCTGAGTCTCGATGTCGTCACGCCGGGCGGAAGCGAATGGCGCTCGGCGATGATCGACGCGCCGTTCTTCCCCGTGGCGACGCCGCAGGCGTTTTACGCGCTGCTCGAAGCGTCGGCGAAGAAGGATGATCCCGACGCGATGAAGAACTTCGCCGCCGCGCATCCCGAGTTTGCTGCATTCGGCGCATGGGCGACCACGGCACCGTGGACGGCTTCGTACGCGCAGGATCAGTACAACAGCCTGAACAGCTTCGTCTTCACGAACGCGCAACGACAAGACCAGCTGGTGCGCTGGTCGTTCGTGCCCGCCGCGAAGCCGCAGGCCGTCACGCCCGACGAGCTCAAGCAGCGCGGTCCGAACTTTCTCGACGCCGACATCACGCAGCGGGTGCAAAGCGGGCCGCAGCGCTGGACGATGGTCGTCACCGTCGCAAATCCGGGCGATCCGAGCGCCGACCCGAGCAAGGCCTGGCCGGACGATCGCCGCAAGGTCGAAACGGGCACGCTGGTAGTCAGCAGGATCGAGCCCGAGCCGGACGGCCCATGCCGCGATCTGAATTTCGATCCGACCGTGCTGCCCTCGGGCATGCACGTTTCCGATGATCCGTTCCCGGCCGCGCGTTCGGCTGCGTACTCGGTGTCGTTCAACCGCCGCACGGCGGAAGACAAGTACTACCCGCATACCCCCGCCGAAGGAGCGAAGCCATGAACACGACTCAACATCGCTTCTCCGCGCTGCAGCGCGCGCTGCACTGGATCATGGCGGTCTGCATTCTGGCCATGCTGTTCATCGGCGTCGGCATGGTGTCGACGATTCGCCCCGACTATCTGACGCTGGTCTCGATTCACAAGCCGCTCGGCATCGCGATTCTGGTGCTGGCGCTGATCCGGCTGGTGGTCAGGCTCTCGCGCGGCGCGCCCGCGCTGCCGGCGGACATGCCCGAACCGATGAAGCTCGCGGCGTACCTGTCGCATCTGGCGTTCTACGCGTTGATGATCGCGCTGCCGCTGCTTGGCTACGGCATGCTCGCGTCGGCGGATTACCCCGTCGTCGTGGCCGGCATCCGGATTCCGTCGCTGCTGCCGCATAGCAACGAACTGCACACGCTGCTGTGGAACGCGCACAAGTATCTGGCGCTGTGCTTCTTCGCGCTGATCGTCGTTCACCTCGCGGCCGCGCTGTTTCATGCGCTGGTCCGCCGCGACGGCGTTTTCCATGCGATGGCGCCGTGGCGCTGAAGCACGGCTGAGGTTCGTCCGAAGCGAAGCGGATCACGCGATCCGCTTTTTTCTTTCCTCTTCCTGGCTCGCCGGGCCCCTCTTCCCGATCCCCACTTCACCGGCGATCCGTGCGGCCAGCATCACGGTTTCGCCCGCAATGGCGGAATCGAACAGGCCGACGTCCGGCAGCGCCACCCACCCACCATGCATCATCTGACTCGTAGCCAGTCTGGCCGGCCGCTATCGCACGGCGCGCGCCGTCATCACGGACCACGACGGAGAGATCATGGGTTGGAAAGGTCTGCTGTTCGAAACGCCCGTCTGGATTCTGGGCCGCTTTAGCCGTCCGCGCTTCGACCCGCGCGAAGCCGCGCCGCGCGAGATTCTGGTGCTGCGCCCGAACGACTACGGCGAACTCCTCACGACGACACCCCTGTTCGAAGCGCTGCACACGCGCTTTCCGACGGCGCGCCTGATTGCCGGCGTCGGCCATTGGGGACGGCCGATCCTGGAGAACAACCCGTTCATCGATGAAATCGTCGAGATCGACGCGCCCTGGAACAACAAGATTGTCGAAGACCGGTCGCATCGCGCGGTGCTGCGGTTTCTGACGACGTCGCCACAGGTTGCCGCGCTGCGGGCGCGCGGCGGTTTCGACGTGGCCATCGACGTGCTCGGCAGCTACATGGGCGCGCTGCTATTGATGCGCGTGGGCGCGCGCTACCGGATCGGCGTGCGCGGCTATCGCGGCGGCTGGTCGGGATGCCAGGCGTACACCGAATACGGACGGCGCCAGTGCGGACGCGCGGCGCTCGCGCAGGCGGAACTGCTCGGCGCGACCCGTTTGCCCGAGGTGCGGCCGCAGTTGTATCTGACGGCGCAAGAACGCGCGCGCGCGGCGCAGATCTGGGCGGACGGCCCGAGGCAACAAGGTACGCAGCAGAGCGCGCAACAGACCGTGCAGCCGGCGGCACAAGGCCGCCGCGTCGTGCGCGTGATCGCCGGCGTTGGCGCGGGCGTCGCCGCGAAGGCGTGGCCCGCCCATCGCGCGG
>NZ_JACFYJ010000157.1:0-12801 GCF_037126505.1 Paraburkholderia bengalensis | reverse complement strand
GCGCGCAAGGTCCTCAGGCGTACGTCCGGACTTCACCAGTTCGACTATCTGGGCCCGGAAGTCCGCTGGGTATGGCATTCGATGTCTGCCCATTTCGACACCTCCTTCTCATCAAAAGAATAGGTGTCCGTTTTCGCGGGTCAACCTCAGTGTCGGTTCATGTTCGTCGGTGCAGGCCGGCGTAGCTGAAACTGCGCCGGGCTGCTCATACGCCTCTCCGAGGGCCAACAGCAGCAGCGTGACCGGCGCCGCGGCAGACATGCGAAGAAAATCGCGCCGGCCCTGGCTCACATCTCGTGTTCGCATTGTGGGTAATCCTTGCTTGCCACGGGCCGGTGACTTCAGCCGCAACGACGGCCGCATGGCTGGTTGTCGGCTCGGCAGTGTGCGCAGCGCAGCCTACCGCTCCTATGCTGACCATGGTAAGCCGAAATGGCCGTGTTGTCGGCCGCCACTGAAAATGCGAACCGCGCCGGGCAGGTGAAAAGCTACTACCTCAGCTGGTAAAAAATCCGAAGCTGACCCGCCGCGCAACAAATTGAGCCGCCAACGGCGTGGCTGATCGGCCCGATTCGACCACGAAGGTCCGTTGTTTGAGCGGAGCGGCCGCCCGAATGACCATGAGAACACTCTGTCAAGCGGCCGCAGTTGGCCGCGTACAGGCAATGCCACGTGCAATCTGCTCGCCGAACACCGGCCATTGAGCGTGGGCGGACGAGACCTTGGATATCCGAATTGGGAATTGGATGGCGACCACCGAGCGCTTGTGGCCGGCGAGCGCCCGCTCACCGGCCGGTAGCTCTCACACTTCGGTTTGCTCGGCCATCTCAAGCGCGTCGTCCACCTCGATTCCGAGGTAGCGCACCGTACTTTCCAGCTTGGTGTGGCCTAACAACAGCTGAACGGCGCGCAGATTCCTGGTGCGTCGATAGATCAGCGAAGCCTTTGTACGACGCATGGTGTGGGTGCCGTATGCCGCATCATCGAGCCCGATCGATGCGACCCAGCGGTGGACGATGCGGGCATACTGGCGAGTCGACATATGAGGCGAGGCATGTAGCCGGCTCGGAAAGAGATAGTCGGTAGGTTTCAGTCCTCGCGCCGTAATCCATGCCGCGATACTCTGCCGGGTCTGCTCCGTGATCTCGAACTGCACCGGTCGTTGAGTCTTCTGTTGCATAAACGTTGCCAGTGCGACCACGCGTCCTCCGATGCAGACGTCCTGAACCTGAAGCCGCGTCAGATCGCACGCACGCAGCTTGCTGTCGATGGCCAGGTTGAACAATGCCAGCTCACGACTATTGGACGACAACTGAAGTCTGGTTCGAATCGCCCAGATTTCGCGAAGCTTCAATGGCGGCTTCTGACCAGTTAATCTGTCTTTGTTCCACGGCGGCCGCCGGCCGGCTGAAGAATTAAGCGTTTCCATATCAACCTCCTCTCCAACGAAGGGAGATCGATTGTGCGCTTACCGAGCGGTCGCTGTTCGCTCAAGGGCAACTGTTCGATGCGGAACGGACATCCGATGCAGCTGTCGCGCTCGGGAAAATGGAGACTGGTCGCTCTCTTCAGATCCATCCCATGTCAACCAGGTGATCGATACATGCCTGGTAAATCTCACGCGCGATCGGGACCCGAAAATCGATCCGAAGGTTTTCCGTGATCAAGCTCGCAGCGACACTCCGGTTCTGGGCAGTCGGCGTTCGCTCAGCAACGCGCCTGGCGAGTTCAAGCGCATAACTGGAGAGTCGAACCCGGTCGATGAGGTCGGCGCCGCCGCTATTTGACAAGAGCCAAAGCCCGGTTGACTCAACCGTGTGCAGCGGTGACAGCCATTCGCCAGTAAGTGCCCTGGCCAATAACTGCGATACGACGAGATACGCGAGCAACTCCGCTTTTGCTTGCAAATCAAGATTGAGTGGTGTGCTCATTGCGCGTTCGTGGTAATTGCCTGCCTGTCCATTGTAGTCTACTGATAGTTGCCCTTTGCCGCCGCCTCGTCATGCAGGTTTTGCGCCTTGACTGCGCCTGAAAGCGACGTATCAATAAATATCCCACGCTCTCCCTCTCGCCAATGCACCCGTCCACAGTCGTGGCCGATGCCGGTGTACGGCTACGCGCGGCACAGTACGTACGCATGTCCACCGAGCATCAGCAATATTCGCCAGAAAATCAAAAAAGTGCGATCGCCGCATACGCACTCGATCACGACATCGAAATCGTCAACACTTACGAGGACGACGGACGGTCGGGCATTACGCTGCGAAACCGGCCCGCGCTCGTGAAACTGCTCAAGGACGTGCTCGACCAGGCCAGGCCCTTCGATGCGGTTCTGGTCTACGACATAAGCCGATGGGGACGATTCCAGGATGTCGATGAAAGTGCACACCACGAGTACCTGTGCCGCCAGGCCGGCGTCAAGGTCATCTACTGCGCCGAGCCCTTCGCAAACGATGGCTCACCCGCATCGAACATCATCAAGAGCATTAAACGCGCGATGGCCGGTGAGTTCAGTCGTGAACTGTCCGAAAAAGTATTCCTCGGGCAATCACGGCATGTCGAGCGTGGATTCTGGCAGGGATCAACGCCCGGTTACGGACTACGTCGCATGCTCGTCGACGCCTCCCGACAGCCCAAAGGCTGTCTACGATCTGCCGAACAAAAAAGCATTCAGACCGACCACATTGTCCTGGTCCCGGGGCCTCCAAATGAAGTGGCGTTGGTTCGGCGAATCTTCTACTGGTACCTGCACGACAAACTCGGGGTAGGCAAGATCGCTGCCCGCCTGAACTCATTCGGTATCTGCAACTCAATGGGGCGGCCGTGGACGGGCTCCGCCGTCTATGGATTGCTCAAGAACGAGAAGTACATCGGCAACATGCTCTGGAACCGCAGCTCGAAGAAGCTGCACGGCCCGTTCGTACGAAATCCTTCCGCCCGGTGGGTGAGAGCTGACGGCGCATTCGAACCCATCGTCGACACGGAGACATTCGCGGCCGCACAGGCCCGCCTGAATCGGAACAACTCGAAGATTGACGCAGGCCAGGCTCTGGCTGACATCTCACGACTTCTTCACGAATCTGGCCGACTGTCATTGAAAGATATCCGCGAACGATTGGATGTCCCTGGGAAATCTCGGGTTCGACGACTTATACCGTCACTTTCCGACATGTACCGACAGGTTGGCTACTGTCCGGCTTTCGATATGACGTACGTCGATCAGAGGATTGTCGCCAAGCGGGCAATGGCAGAACACCTGGCGGAACTCACATCAAAACTTGAAGCAGCAGGTCACGTAGTGGAGCACGACAGCAGCTTTTCGATGCTCTGTATTGACCATGGCCTCAGGGTCAAAGTGACCGTCACTCTCGGGCATAAAGAGATCAGCTGCCTTCCTTACGCGATGGCGACACGATCGCGCCGGCATCCCGCCGACCTGCTCCTGATTGGTCTCTTCCCCCGCCCCCGTCTCGTTTTGCAATGCTTTTACCTGCTGCCAGAGACGCTTCTGGGGGACAGCGACGAACTCATGCTGTCCCCCTCACGAGTACCGGGCGTAGAGGCTTTCAGAACGACCGACCTGTCGGTGCTGCTGACTCTGTGTGCCCGCGCAACAATCGAGGTTTGCCATGGATCCAGTGACAGAAACGACTATCGTTGATATTCCTTTGGACCAGATTCGAGTACTCAACCCCAGGGGGCGCGGAAGAAGGCAGCACCGCGCGATTGTCGACAGTATTGCTTCCGTTGGCCTGAAGCGCCCCATTACCGTCAGTGCTCACTGCGGCCCGGACGGAACGACATCCTACGATCTGGTGTGCGGCCAGGGGCGCATAGAAGCGGTGCGTCTGCTCGGGCAGACATCCATTCCGGCCCGTGTAATCAACAGCGACGAGTGCGGCTGCCTTGAGATGAGCCTCGTCGAGAATGTCGCCCGGCGCAACCACGCTCCCATTGAATTGCTGCGGGACGTGGAGGAGATGGTCAAGTCGGGGCAGCCTCTTCACGAAGTTGCGGCCAAAGTTGGCTTATCGGTATCGTATCTGCACAGCATCCTCACGCTGCTGGAACATGGCGAGGAACGACTTGTTGCAGCCGTCGAACGGGGAACCTTGCCTATCGGGCTCGCCATCTCCATCGCACGATCGAACGATAGTGAATTGCAGCTCGCCCTGGCGGATGCTTACGCAGACGGGACTCTCAAGCGAACCCAGCTCGCAGTCGTTCGTCGCATCATTGACCAGCGACTTAAACGCCGTGGATACGACAAATCACGCGGCAGGTCGCACTTGACACGGGATTCACTAAGCCCCGAAAAATTGCGCAAGCTGTACGTTCGAGAGAGCGAGCGTCAAATGCTTCTGGTCAAGAAAGCCGACATGGTACACGCTCAGCTCGCGATGGTCGTATCCATCTTTCGAAGTCTTCTTGCGGATGAGCACTTCGTAGAAGTGCTGCATAAGGAGAGTCTGGAGAGCATGCCACGCCTTCTGGCAGATCGTATCGAGGGAGTCGACAGCCATGAGCAAGCCTGACGCCATACCCGCCCGCATCGTCGAACGAGCGTTTGAAAGCGAAACTGTGCAGTTGGCCCTGGAAGTTCTGCGTCCGCACCGCCCGCTCGTCACAGGCGCTACGCGTTGCAAGAAATTCCTTCAGGTCCTTGCATCAGTGGCCACTGTGGGGCTCGTCGAACCACTTGTTGTCATTGCAGAACGCGATGTTGAAGGCCGCTATGTTGTTCTCGATGGTCGATTGAGACTGGAGGCCCTGCGCCGGCTAGGCAAGCAATCGGCAACATGCCTTCTGGCAACTGAAGACGAGACCTACACCTATAACCGGCATGTCAACCGGCTGACGGCAGGTCAGGACGCGCGCATGATCGCACAGGCGGTTGACCGCGGGGTACCACAGGAACGCATTGCAGCCGTGCTCGGTGTCGATGGACGGACCGTCAAGACGAAGGTCAGGTTGCTCACGGGCGTCTGCAGCGATGCAGCGGCACTGCTGGCGGACCGGAATTGCCCTGCCGCAACCTACGAGATACTGAAATGCATGAAGCCTTTGCGTCAGCTCGAGGCAGCGGAGCTCATGTGCAGTCAATCCAATTTCACATCCGCGTTTGCCCGCGCCATCAAGCTTGCCACGCCACCCGAGCAACTGGTGCCCGCTCCGGCTTCGCGAGGGGGCCAGGAGGAGGCAGCCCGCGAACAGATTGACCGTCTGGAGCGTGAAATCGTCTCGCTTCAGGCGAAGGTGACCGATGTTGAAGACCGATATGGCGTTGAACATCTCCATCTGAGCGTGTCGATCAGCTACGTTAACTCATTGCTCAATAACGGACATGTGCGAGATTGGCTTGCTGAAAATGCGCCGGGACACTACGCGAATTTACAGGAGCTTACTGCAACGGCTGGCCCCCGGGCGCGGTAATGTTTGGCTCGCAGCGTCGACAGCTCGGCGCCAGCTATCAGCAACGCACTGCGAGCAACCATTGCACTGGTGGTGTTAGGGATGCCGTTCGCCGTCAGGCGACAAACCCTCTATGCATCACAATGACGCCGTCACTAAACGGTGGCCACAGGGCGAATTCGACCCACTTCGGTCCGTCGACTGAGCTCAAATATGGGGCTGCTTTCAGGGTCCAACGGACGATCGAGCGGCAGTATTGGAACGAGCGAGCGCGGCCGCGGGCCGCGGGCGTCGTGCTATAACAATGCGCACCTTAAACATCGCCGCAGGTCTACAGGAAGACCGCGGACATACTGAGTTCCGCCCCAGCCGAAGTTTGCCACGTCGTCGCCCATAATGTCGATCTTGCCGCGTCCCGCCAGTGCGGCGCTGCGACGGCATTCGTCGCCCGCTCGACCGAGCACGGCCCCATCAGCGGACGGACCTGAAAGCGGAGCAGGCGTGGGACGTTGTCGTCGATGACTTGAACGGGCTTGCAAAGCGACTCGGCTGTTCCGGTCGGCGAACTTCTCGCGGGCCAGCTAGGCCATCTGGTTGATGGTTTTGCGAAACCTGCGCAGCGATAGGGCGAACAGCGTGGCGCCAATCGCGATCAATGCGCAGAAAGGCCGCCACACCACGTCGATGCCCGCGCCGCGGTAAAGTATTGCCTGACCCAGTTCGACGAAGTGCGTGGTGGGTGCCGCGAGCATGATGTCCTGAACGATTTGCGGCATGCTTTCCCGTGGAGTGATGCTGCCCGACAGCATCTGCAACGGCAGCAGCACGAGCACGATCAGCATGCCGAACTGCGGCATGCTGCGGGCGAGTGTCGCGAGGAAAATGCCCGTCGACGTCGTCGCGAACAGGTGCAGCGCGGCGCCCAGCATGAATAGCGCCACGGATCCCTCAACCGGCACGTGCAGCGCCACACGTACGATGAACGTCAGCGAGAACGCAGCGGCAGCGAGGACGACGAGCCCCATCGACCAGACCTTCGAAAGCATGATTTCCGCCGGCGTCACGGGCATGACCAGCAAATGTTCAATGGTGCCGTGCTCGCGCTCCCGGATGAGCGCCGCACCAGTGAGAATGATGGACAGCATCGTGACACTGTTGATTATCTCCATTAATGCGCCGAATCGCACATGTTCGAGGTTCGGGTTGAAACGCATGTGTATGGCGATATCGACGGGCGGCGTCGCGTCCGCCCGATAGTGTCGCGCGAACGTATCGACCTCGCCGCTCACGATCTGCTGCACGTAGCCGCTGCCGGTAAACGCCTGACTCATCCGGGTCGCATCGACATTCAGCTGGATGACGGCGCGACGGCCCGCGAGGATGTCGCGCTGGAAATTCGGCGGGATGTCGAGCGCGAAAGTGTATGTGCCGGCGTCGAGACCCCGGTCGACGGCCGATGCCGAAATGAGCGCGGGCGTGTCGAACTGCGGCGGAAAAAATGCCTCGACTATCCGCGCCGAAAGCGGCGACGCGTCCTCGTCGACCACCGCGATCGGCGCTTTATGCAGCGTATCGGGCTGCGCTGTCGCGGCCGAGTAGATCGATACGGTGAACGTGTAGACGATCAGTACGAGCATGATCGGATCGCGGCGCAGGCTCCACAGTTCCTTGATGCCGAGCCGGTAGATGTTCGAGAGCCTGCGTATCATCGTCACGTCTCCTGCTTGCGCAGCATCGCCATCGTCACCAGCATCACCACCGGTATCGTGACGAGCAGTGGCCAGAACTGTGCCCGCAATTCGTCGAAGCCGAGCGCCTTGTTGAATACGCCGCGGCTGATCGTGAACATGTAACCGGCGGGATAGATCTGTCCGATGACCCGGCCGCTGCCTTCCATCGAAGAAAGCGGATTGATCAGCCCCGCGAACTGGATCGTCGGCACCATGGTGCCGACGATGGTGAGAAAAATGGCGGCAATCTGGCTGCGCGTGAACGTGGACGCAAGGAGCCCAAGGCTGGTCGCCACGATACTGAAGACAAGAACGGCCGCAAGCAGCGTGATGAAGCTGCCCTTCACGGGAACGCCGAACGCGAAGCGCGCCATCAGTGTCATCAGCAGGAAGTTGACGAGCGCGAGCAGCACGTACGGCACCTGCTTGCCGAGCAGAAATTCCGCGCGCGTGACTGGCGTGACGTACAGGTTCACGATCGAACCCAGTTCCCGTTCGCGCACGACCGCAAGCGCGGTCAGCATCGCCGGCAGCATCAGCAGCAGCATCGGAATGATCGCGGGCACCATTGCCGGAAGGCTTCTCACGTCGGGGTTGTAGCGGAACCGCGTCTCGATGTCGAGCCGGGCGGCAGGTGCAGCGCCGAGCCGGTGCTGCGCCTGATCTGCGAGCCAAGCCGCGTGCATGCCTTGCACGTAGCCGCGTATCGTCTCCGCTCGCTGCGGCATCGCGCCGTCTATCCACGCGCCTATCTCGACCGGTCGACCGCGCTGCAGGTCGCGTGCGAAGTCCGGCGGTATCTCGACGGCGAGCGAGAGCCGGCCGCTGCGCATGCGCCTGTCGACGTCGTCGTAGTCGGCAAGCGGCGCCTGCTGGATGAAGTAGCGCGAGCCCGAGATGTTCAGCGCGTAGTCGCGGCTCAGTTCGGTCTGGTCGCGGTCGAGCACCGCGAAGCTGAGCTTTTCGACGTCCATATTGATGCCGAAGCCCATGACGCACATCAGGACGAGCGAGCCTAGCAGCGCGAGCGTCGCGCGCACCGGGTCGCGCCGCAGCTCGAGCCCTTCGCGCCACATGTAACTGAGCATCCGCGCCGGGCTGAAACGGCGCTGGCTGAGCGCGCGGGCGGCCGCTTCGCGCGGCGGGGCGATCGTCGTGCCCCGCGACGCGATATCAATGGCCGGCTCGCCGCCCGCATCGACCAGATAGCCGATGAATGCCGCTTCGAGCGTTGACGCGCGGCGCGCACGCACGAGCGCGGCCGGCGCGTCGCTGGCGAGCACCTTCCCGGCGTGCATCAGCGAGATGCGATCGCAGCGCTCTGCTTCGTTCATGAAGTGCGTCGAGATGAAGATCGTCACGCGGTCGCGGCGGGCCAGATCGAGCATCAGCTGCCAGAAGCTGTCGCGCGCAATCGGGTCCACGCCCGAGGTCGGTTCGTCGAGAATCAGCAGTTCCGGCTTGTGCACCATCGCCACCGCGAGCGACAGGCGCTGCCTGACGCCGAGCGGCAGGTTCGTGGGCAGCGTGTCGAGCACGTCCGCGAGGCCGAAGCGGTTCACCATTTCGTCGACGCGCGCGGGAATCTCGCGCTCGTTCACATGGAACAGCCGCGCATGGAGTATCAGGTTCTGCCGCACGGTGAGCTCGCCATACAGCGAGAACGCTTGCGACATGTAGCCGACGCGTCGGCGCGTGTCGATATCGTCAGGATCCACCGGGTGCCCGAACAGCGTGGCGGAGCCTTCGGTAGCGGGCAGCAGTCCCGTCAGCATCTTCATCGTGGTCGACTTGCCGCAACCGTTCGAGCCAAGAAAGCCGAATATCTCGCCTCTGCGGATGCGGAAGCTCACGTGGTCGACCGCGACGAAGTCGCCGAAACGCATCGTCAGATCATGGGCTTCGATCGCCAAGTCCGTTTCGTCGCCCGACTGCAGCGGTGTGATCTGGACAGCGTGGTGCCCGCGTCGTCTCGCCTCGGGCAGCAACGCAATGAATGCTGCCTCAAGCGTGCGGCAGCCCGTTTGCTCGAGAATCGCAGCCGGCGTGCCGGTCGCGAGCACGCGTCCGGCATCGAGCGCGACGAGCCAGTCGAAGCGCTTTGCTTCGTCCATATAGGCGGTGGCGACGATGACGCTCATCGCGGGATGCGTATCACGAATGCGCGCGATCAGGTTCCAGAACTGCGTGCGCGCGAGCGGATCGACACCCGTGGTCGGCTCGTCGAGAATCAGCAGGTCCGGGTCGTGAATCAGCGCGCAGCACAGCGCGAGCTTCTGCTTCATGCCGCCGGAGAGCTTGCCCGCTGGGCGCGACAGAAACGGATAAAGCCCCGTGCTGCGCGTCAGGTCGTCAACGCGGCGGCGGCGTTCAGCTGCGTCGTGGCCGAATAGCCGCGCGAAGAACTCCAGGTTTTCTTCGACCGACAGCGTCGGGTACAGATTCTTCCCAAGGCCCTGCGGCATGTACGCGATGCGCGGGCAGACGCGGTTGCGGTGGCGCGCCGACGCCATGTCGCCGCCCAGCGCATCAACTGTGCCGTACTGCACCTTGCGGGCGCCGACGCCAGCGCGAGCAGGCTCGACTTGCCGACCCCGTCTGGTCCGATCAGGCCCACCATCCGGTTCGCGGGAATGTCGAGCGTGACGCCGTCGAGCGCGGCCGTCTTGCGGTAGCGCAGCGTCACGTCATGCAGGCTCACGACCGGCACGCCGCTCGCGTCGCCGCCATGGAGGTCGTCGGCGAGGCAGGGCAGCATGGCGCTCACTGCGGCACCCGGATCGACAGGTTCGCGGGCCACGGGACCCGCGAATCGATACGGACCCACGCGACACCCGGCAGCCCCGTCTTGACGAGCTTCAGATGCTGGAGCAGCAACTCGCGGCTGATGCGCGCCTTGACGCGAAACATCAGTTTCTGGCGTTCGCTCGCGGTTTCGACGGTCTTCGGCGTGAACTGCGCGGTGCTGGCAACAAACGTGATCGCGGCCGGGATCACATAGTTGGGAGCGGCATCCAGCACCACCCGAACTTCGGCGCCGAGCGCGACCTTGCCGGCTACCGTCTCGGGCAGGAAAAAGGTCATGTAGACATCGGAGAGGTCGATCATGTTGAGGACCGTTCCGCCCGCTGCGAGCACCTCGCCCGGCTCCGCGACGCGGTACTGCACGCGGCCGTCGCGCGATGCGGTGAGTTCGCTATCGACGATATCGGCATTGACCCGCGCAATGGTGGCCTGAGCCGCAACCACCATCGAACGCGCCGCGACGAGCTGCGCGCGGGCCGCGTCGATCGCGGCCGTCGCGGTCGCGACCTGCGCGATGGCGGCGTTCACTGCTGCCTCGGTGCTGCGCATCCGCGCGCGGTCGTCGTCGAGTTCCTGCATCGACGAAGCGCCTTCGCGCGACAGCGTTTCCGAGCGCGCGAGCTTGCGTTGCGCGGCGTCGAGTTCGGCTTCGCGCTGCGTCACGAGCGCCCGAGCCGCGGCCTTGTCGCTCACGCGCTGCGCGACCTGCGCCTCGACGCTCGCCGCATTGTTGATCGCCTGCTGATGCTGCGCGCGCGCTTCGTCGAGTTGTGCTTCGAGCACGGTGACCTGCATCCTCGCAAGCGGCTGGCCCGCTTTCACGAAGTCGCCTTCGTCGACATAGATGCTGTCGACGCGGCCGGCGAGCTTCGTCGCGACGTCGATTTCGGTCGCCTCGACACGGCCGTTGCCACTCGCGAACGCGTCGCCCGGGCCGTCCGTGTGCAGTCGTGTCCACGCATAGTAGCCGGCAGCGGCGACGAGCATCGCAGCGACGGCAATCAGTCTTTTTGTTGTTGTTGCAACGTTCATTGCGACGGGTCCTGTGAGGTCGAATGTCCGGCTATCGACGGCGGCTGGCCGACCCGGGCCTCGTGCTCCAGATTGCCGCCCAGCGCCGAGTAGAGTGCGACTCGGCTCGACAGCAGCGCCCTGCGGATCTGCACGAGCGCCTGCTGCGCGTCCAGCAGATCGCGCTGTGCGTCGAGTACTTCGAGGAACGGCGTCGCGCCACTGTCGTAGCGCAGCCGTGCAAGACGCGCGCGCTCGGTCTGCGCATCGAGGGTCGCGCGTGCCGATTGAACCTGGTCGGCCAGCCACTCGCGTGCCGACAACGCATCGGCCACGTCGCGAAACGCGGACTGAATGCTTTTTTCGTACTGCGCGAGCGCCTCTTTCTGGCGCGCCTCTTCGAGATCCAGGTTGCTGCGGTTGCGTCCCGCGTCGAAGACCGGCAACGACACGCTCGGAAGAAAGATCCACGCGCCGGTGTTGGACGAGAACAGGTCCTGAAGCGCGGTACTGCTGGTGCCGAGCGCGCCAGTCAGCGTGATGCGCGGGAAAAAGGCCGCGCGCGCCGCGCCGATGTTCGCATCGGCTGCGCGCAGCTGATGTTCGGCGGCGACGATGTCGGGGCGATTTTCCAGCAATTGCGATGGCAGGCCCGCGCCGAGATCGGCCCGAATGCTGTTGTCGTCCAGTCGCGCCAGCGGCGACAGCGCCGTCGGCGAGCCGACGAGCACGTCGAGCGCATGAGCATCAGTGGCACGCTGCTGCTGTAGCTGTGCGGCGAGAGTACGCGCCTGTTCAAGCAGAATCTGCGACTGCGTCAGGTCGAGCCTCGACGTCGCGCCGACCTCGTATCGCCGCCGGAAGATACGTAAGGATTCCGTGCGGGTCGCAATCGTCTGGTGCGCGATTGCAATGCGCTCGTCGAATTCTCGTAGCAGAAGGTAAGCGTCGGCGACCTGCTTGATCAGCGTAAGGGTGGCGGCGCGCCGCGATGCGTCGCTGGCCAGATAGTTTTCGAGCGCGGCATCCTTCAGGTTGCGCACGCGTCCCCAGAAGTCAAGTTCCCAGTTGCTTTCCGTCAGGCTCACGCTATAGCCCGCGCCGTCGATCGGCTGGCTGCCCAGGATGCCGCCCGGCGTCCGGAAGCGGATGTACGACCCACCCGCCTGGACGGTAGGGAATTGATCGGCGCGGTGTACACCGTATGCGGCGCGCGCCTCTTCGACACGCTGCACTGCGATGCGCAGGTCGCGGTTATGCTCGAGCGCCCGCGCGATCAGGGCCTGAAGCTGCGGGTCCGGAAAATAGTCGCGCCAAGCCACGTCGGCGGCAGTTGACTGGCCCGCGTCAGGCGCGTCGGTCGGCCACGAGGGGGCGACCGGCAATATGGGGCGTTCATATTCCGGCGCGAGCGACAGGCAAGCGGAGAGTGACAGCGACAGCGCGAGCGCCATGACGGCCGCGTGCAGCCGACAGGCATACTGCTTCGGGCGTTCGCTGGGAGCGGCATTGTTGCGCATGGCATTGCTGCAGGTAGGCTATTCGCATCGCCACGTCCGCCCACAAGCGGTGATGCATTTGGCGAACGGGCAGCGATGAGCAGGTTCTGCGCCTATGGTGCCGCGTCTTGGCCGCACATCGTTGACGCAAGTCAATGGGCCAGCCGGCCAGCGGGGGATGAGCGGTATTCTGTTGGAGATGACGTTCGAACGTCTCCGCGGAGAGGCTGACCAATGTCCGAAAGTGGCCGGTTCCGGCTAGTTGTTGATGCGGTCGCGTATCGATGCTGGGGCTTTCGGTTCCCAATACCCAGCGCTACCGTGATACCTTTCCGCGTGCAACC
>NZ_JACFYJ010000156.1:0-12813 GCF_037126505.1 Paraburkholderia bengalensis | reverse complement strand
GCTCGCGTAGATGCCGCCGTCCTTCATCTGATACGTGTGGCCCAGATTCGGCGCATGCGGCTGAAACGTCGCAGCGGATGTGCTCTGGTACAGAAAGCCCGTATCAAGTACGCCATAAAGCGTCACCGACGATTGCGCATGAGCCGCGGTGGCGAGCATGGCCAACACGATGGCGCTGCTTGACTTCAACTTCATGGTGTCTCCTCCGCGTACCGGCGTTGGCGCAATAGGCCATGCTACGGTCGCTTCAAGATGGTTTGTAAATTTGTGAACGTCCGACCTACCCGGTCGCGTTGCTGCGTGAATCGAACTACGTTTTTGCGAAACCGTCGGATCAGGCCGGAAGGTAATATTCGCCGAATTGATCGCGTAACTGGTTCTTCAGGACCTTGCCCGTCGCGCCGAGAGGAACCGTCTCGACGAACACCACTGCATCGGGGGTCCACCAGCGCGCAACCCGGCCGTTGAAGAAGGACAGCAGTTCGTCTCCGGCCAGCTCGCTGCCCGACTTCTTCACGACTAGCAGCAACGGCCGTTCGTCCCATTTCGGATGCCGCGCGGCGATACAGACGGCCATGGAGACTTCCGGATGCAGATACGCGACGTTTTCGATGGCCGCAGAACTGATCCATTCGCCGCCCGACTTGATCACGTCCTTGCTGCGATCGGTGATCTGCATGAAGCCGTCGCGGTCGATCGTGGCGATGTCGCCGGTCGGAAACCAGCCGTCGCACAGCGGCGACACCACGTCGGCGCCGAAGTATTGCTGCGTAACCCAGTGACCGCGCACCTGCAGATCGCCAGGGCTCTCGCCGTCCCACGGCAACTCGTCGCCGTTCGCGTCGACGATCCTCATATCGATACCGCACAGCGAGCGCCCCTGCTTTGCCTGAAGCGCATGGCGCTGCGGCATGGGCAACGACTGCTGATGTGCCTTGAAGCTGCAGATTGTCCCAATCGGGCTCAATTCGGTCATGCCCCATGCGTGCAGCACCTCGACCTGATGACGGTTCTGGAAAGCGTCCGTCATCGCGGTCGGACACGGCGCGCCACCGATCACCGTGCGTCGCATGGATGAGAACGTCGCTCCGAGAGCATCGACGTGCGCAAGCAGGCCCTGCCAGACAGTCGGCACGCCGGCCGACATCGTCACCTGTTCCTGTTCGATCAGTTCGTAGAGCGACTTGCCGTCGAGCGCCGGGCCCGGAAACACCAGCTTCGCGCCGACCATGCAGGCGATGTACGGCAGCCCCCACGCGTTCACATGGAACATCGGCACGACGGGCAGGATCACGTCGCGCGCGGAACAGTTCATCGCATCCGGCAGCGCGGCCGCGTAGGTGTGCAGTACGGTCGAGCGGTGGCTATACAGCACGCCCTTCGGATTGCCGGTGGTTCCCGACGTGTAGCACAGCGACGACGCGCTGTTCTCGTCGAGCAGCGGCCATTCGAAAACGTCATCGCTTTGCTCGATCAGGTCCTCGTAGCACATCAGCATGCCGCCGAAGTCGTCAGCTTGCGGCATGTGCGCGCGATCTGTCATCG
The DNA here is from genome assembly GCF_037126505.1 of Paraburkholderia bengalensis. NCBI lineage: Bacteria > Pseudomonadati > Pseudomonadota > Betaproteobacteria > Burkholderiales > Burkholderiaceae > Paraburkholderia > Paraburkholderia bengalensis. Next base: position 11,268 of record NZ_JACFYJ010000156.1, on the reverse strand, counting down.
CCACGAATACCTTCGGGCTCTTCACGCGGCGCGCGACGCTCTCGATCAGCGGCAGAAACGTCAGATCGAAAAACAGCACACGATCTTCCGCATGCTCGATGATGTACGCGAGCTGGTCGACGTGCAGCCGCGGGTTCAGCGTATGCAGCACGGACCCCGAGCCCGATACCGCGAAATACAGCTCCATGTGGCGATAGCCATTCCATGCCAGCGTACCGATACGTTCGCCCCGCTTCACACCCAGCGTGCCCAACGCGTTGGCCATACGGCGCGCGCGCTTCGCGAGCTGCCGATACGTATAACGGTGCACGTCGCCTTCGACGCGTCGCGACACGATTTTCTGTTCACCATGATGGCGTTCCGCATGCGTGAGCAGCGAAGCGACCAGCAGCGGCTGCTGCATCATCAAGCCTTGCATCTTTCTTTCTCCTGATTGGTTGTAGGGTTCCGCGACCGGCTTAGCTTGGCGCGCTGCCGGCTCGCGCATGCGAGGGCGTCGCGTCGTGCTCGTCGAGACTCACCACTACCTTTGAATCCACTATGTCGACCGGGAAGGTCGTGACACTCAATCCGCCCGTCCCCGCCATGCAGCCCGTGCGCACGTCGAACCGCAGACCGTGCGCAGGGCAGCGCAACATGCAGCCTTCCAGTTGCCCGCCCGCGAGCGAGGCTCCGTTGTGCGGACATGTGTTGTCGATGGCGTGCAGCGTGCCCGCGATGTTGAACAGCACGAGGCTGCGGCCATCGATGAAGGCTAGCTTGCGCTGCCCCGGGGCGAGTTCGCCGGCGACACCCACCACGATCTGACGTGACATCCCAGCCTCCCTCACATCAGTACCAGGCGGCGAATCAATGTCTCCGCCATCGGCCATTCGCCAAAGCCCGAAGCGGGACTGAGGTGTCCGACTTCGCCGAGATCGACGAGGCGGCTGCCCCAGTCCTGCGCCATGTCCTGCACCCGTTCGAAGTGCGCGACCGGATCGTTGCGGCTCGCTCCAACGATGCTCGGAAACGGCAGGGGCTTGCGTGGAATTGGCAGCCAGCCGTTCTCCTTAAGCGTATTCAGCTGCGGATAGCCCGCCGGCAGCGGCGTTTCGAGGTCCACGGGCGCCGCGAGGAGCGCACCGTGAATCTCGCCGTTGTGTTGCGCGGCCCAATGCACGGTAATCATCACGCCAGCGCTATGCGCGACCAGAATGACCGGGCCGTCGATCCGCGCGAGTGTGGCGTCGAGCGCCGAGACGCGCGCCGCGCAACTGAGCTTGTCGTGCTCGAGCGGCGGCACCGACAGCGCTTTCGGCAGCCGTCGCTGCAACAGGGTCTGCCAATGCGCCGCGACGTGGTCGCGCAAACCCGGGACCATCAGAATGGTCGGTTTCAATTCGTAATTCATGGGAAGCTACTTGCTGGTTTAGTACGGCTTGCCGCCGATAATGCCGGCGCGTTCCATCTTTCGATGGCACGGCGGGTAGTCCATCACGGCATAGTGCTGGGTCGAAGTGTTGTCCCAGATTGCGATGCTGTTCTTCTGCCAGCGCCAACGCACCTGGTACTCCGGGATGTACGCCTGGCTGATCAGATAGCGCAGCAGATCGCTGGCGCCCGGATTCGCGTCCTGGCCGTAGCGCACCCGCTCCGGCGTGTGGTAGTTGGTAAAGTGCGTCGTAAAGACGTTGGCATAGAGGACCTTTTCGCCGGTCTCCGGATGTGTGCGCACCACCGGGTGCTCCGCGTCCGGGTATTGGGCCTTGAGAGCGAGGCGCTTTTCGATCGGCATGACGGCGCCGAACACCGCCTCGATGCTGTGGCACGCGCGCAGGCCAGCGATTTCGTCCTTCACGTGTTGCGGAAGCTTCTCGTACGCGAGGACCATGTTCGCCCACATCGTGTCGCCGCCGACCGGCGGACATTCCACGCAACGCAGCACCGCGCCGAACGGAGGCGCCTCGCGCCAGGTGGCGTCCGAATGCCAGGCGTTTTCGTAGCGGTCGTTCGGCTGCTCCGGGGTCCGGTAGATCCTGACGAGCCCCGGATTGTCAGGATCGCTGCTCGCCACCGGATGATCTTCAAGATCGCCAAAGCGACGCGCGAAAGCTACGTGCTCGGCGCGGCTGATTTCCTGGTCGCGCAGGAACAGAACTCGATGCTTCAGCAGCGCCGCGCGGACCTCGGCGAAGAGGCCTTCGTCGTGAATGGCGTCGGCCAGGTTCACGCCGGTCAGTTCTGCGCCAAGGGCGTAAGTCAGTTGCTCGATTTGCATGATGATGTCCTTGCAGCAGCGATCGTCAGATCACGAAGACCGACGAGCCGGTCGTCTTGCGTGACTCCAGATCGCGGTGAGCTTGCGCGGCATCCTCCAGGGCGTAGCGCTGGTTGATCTCGATCCGGATGCAGCCCGAGGCCACGTGGCCAAACAGTTCGCCCGCGAGATCGGCCTTCTCAGCAGGATCGGCGATGTAGTCGGCCAGCGCCGGACGGGTCAGATACGGCGAGCCCTTGAGGGCGAGGATTTGCGGGTTGAAGGGCGGGATCGGGCCCGACGCGGTCCCGACGCAGACCACCAGTCCCCGGCGCTTGACCGAGTCGAGCGAGGCATCGAAGGTGTCCTTGCCGACGCTGTCGATCACCACGTTGACGCCGACGCCATCGCTCAGTTCGCGCACCCGCGCGGCGACGTTCTCATGGCTGTAGTTGATGATGTGATCGCAGCCGTGGGCACGCGCCACTTCGGCCTTGGCTTCACTGGAAACCGTGCCGATGACCGTCAGCCCAAGCAGCTTCGCCCACTGCGACACGATCAGCCCGACGCCCCCCGCAGCGGCGTGCAGCAGGATGGTGTCGCCTGACTTGAAGTCGTAGATGCGGCGCATCAGGTACGCCGAGGTGAAGCCGCGCATTGTCATGGCTGCGGCCGTTTCGCAGGCAATGCCATCGGGCAGCCTGATGAGCGGAGCGGCAGGGATGAGCCGCTCCGTGCAACACGCGCCGAGTGTGTTTGCCGCGCCGGTATAGGTCACACGATCGCCGACTACAACGTTGGTCACACCGGGGCCCACTGCCTCCACCACGCCGGCGGCCTCAGTCCCGATTCCCGAGGGCAGCGGCGCCGGATACAGGCCGGTGCGAAAGTAAATGTCGGCAAAGTTGAGGCCGACCGCCTCCTGACGCAGCCTGACCTGACCGGCTCCGGGCTCGCCTACAGCAACGTCCTCAAATCGCAGGACCTCGGGGGCACCAGTTTCATAAAAGCGAACAGCTTTAGCCATGGTTTGGCTCCTTCATTCATTGTCTGAGTAGGGCGCGTCAGCCTTGTGCCGATCGGCACCTCGTGGCGGTCGCGCTAACGTTGATTACAGTGTCGTCGCGCCGCGATCGGCGGCAAACCTGGAGAACCAGTTCAGGCTTTCAGGATTCGCCATGTTGTCGGGGTTGGCTACCTTCTCCAGCGGCTGTCCGAGCAGCAGCTTCTTGATTGGCAGCTCCATCTTCTTTCCAGAGAGCGTGCGTGGAATCGCAGCAACCTGGAATACTTCATTCGGCACGTGCCGCGCAGAGAGCGCCACCTTGATACGTTGGCGAATGCTTTCAGTGAGCGCAGGCGTCAGTTCGGCACCCTGACGCAACACCACGAACAACGGCATGTAGGACTCGCGGCCCAGGTACTCGAGATCCACAACCATGCTGTCCAGCACCTCGGGCAAGTCCTCCACGGCCCTGTACAACTCGCTGGTCCCCATGCGGATGCCGTGGCGATTGATCGTGGCGTCCGAGCGGCCATAGATGATGGCGCCGCCCCTTTGGGTGATTCGCACCCAGTCTCCGTGGCGCCAGATACCCGGATACATGTCGAAGTAGCTGTCGCGGTAGCGCGCGTTGTCTTTGTCGTTCCAGAAGCGCAGCGGCATCGACGGCATCGGTGCCGTGCAGACCAGTTCGCCCACCTCGTCTACCACCGCTTTTCCCGCCTCATCGAAGGCCTCGACCCGCGCGCCAAGGCAGCGGCACTGCATCTCGCCAAGATAGACGGGCAGCGTAGGCACGCCTGCGACAAAGCAACCCGCGAAGTCTGTGCCACCGGAGATTGCGTTGATCCATATCGGGCCGACGCGATCGAGAATCCACCGGTAACCTTCCGGCGACAGCGGAGAACCGGTCGAGCCGATGGCGCGCAGTTGGGACAGATGGGCTACGTTGCTAGGCTCGATTGCGGACTTTTCGCAGGCCTGGAAGTACGCCGCGCCTGCACCGAAGAAGCTCGCCTCCGCCTCACCGATGAATCGCCAGAGTGTGTTCATGTCCGGATAGCCTGGATTGCCGTCGAACAGGCATACCGTCGCGCCAGCGAGCAGTCCGCCGACCTGCAGATTCCACATGATCCAGCCGGTACTGGCCTGCCAGAAGAAGCGGTCACCCGCATGCAGATCCAGATGGAGCGTGGTGAGCTTGACATGCTCGAGTACGATGCCGCCCTGCGAGTGAACGATGGGCTTCGGCAGGCCTGTCGTACCTGACGAGTAGACGATCCACAGCGGATGATCGAACGGCACATGCTCGACCTCGAGCGGCAGCGCATCTTTCGAAATTGCTTCGGCCCACGTCACCGCGTTTGAAAACCCGAGGGGATCCTCCTGGCAACGCAGCGTCGGAACGACGACGACGTGCGCGACGCTCGGCAACTGCTCGAGCAGCGTGCCCAGAACCGGTCGGCGATCGAACTCCTTGCCGCCATACCGATAGCCGTCGACTGCGATCATGACCTTAGGCTCGATCTGGCGAAAGCGATCCAGCACTGCCAGGTCGCCCATATCGGGAGCGCAGGCCGACCAGATAGCGCCAATGCTCGCGACGGCGAGAAACGCAACGATCGCGTGCGGGGTATTCGACAGGTAAGCGGCAACCCTATCGCCCCGGACAACACCCATACCGCGCAGGGAGGCCGCCAGGCTCGCAACCTGTCGTTCCAGCTCGGTCCAGCTCACCTCTCCCGTCTCTCCCGCCTCGTTGCGGTAGACAATGGCGGGCCGGCCAGCCGCGGAGTGTCGAAACACCTGTTCGACGTAGTTCATCTGCACGCTCGGGAACCATGCAGCGCCCGGCATGGTGGCTTCGGCAAGTGCGACCTGGGGCTTCTGGATCGACGGGATGGCCGCCCATTTCCACAACGCCAGCCAGAACGCGTCGATCTCGTCGACTGACCACTGCCACAAGGCATCGTAGTTCGGAAATGACAGGCCGCGCTCTTTTTCGAGCCATCGCATGAATTGCGTGACGCGAGCGTGGTCAATTGCGTCTGAAGAAGGCGACCAGGCAGGGACCGGCGTCAGTGCACCGTCGTTCACGGTCGAGCTAATGGAGATGCTCATGGCTTGGGTACCGATAAGTGGGGTTTGCTGTTCAACGCGCATCGCTGCGGACCTCAGGCCGATACCGTCACCGGCGAACCCGGCGAGGTCGCGGCATCCAGCCGGATATGCTCAACCTTCGACAGTTCCGATTCGTAGGTGCGCATGGCCCGCAGGAAACACAGGGCTGCGAGCAGACCGAAGGCAGGCATGACTGCGAGCGCCACCTGCAGGCCCCAGGCATCGGACAGGAGGCCACCTACGAAGGGACCGACAGCAAGGCCGAAGAGGTTCTGGAACAGCGACAGAATGGCGGCCCCGGTGGAGCGGACGCCCGGATGAATCACGTTGAGCACCACGGTGGCAGTCGGCGCTATCGTGCACATCATCAGGAGACCACCAAGGGTGATCAGCAGGAACTGCTGCTTCGCTGGCATCGTGACGCCAAAGGCTGTCGCGAAGACCAGCAACGTTGCCGTGCACAGGATGGCCATCATCACCAGTTTGTTGCGCGGCCGGCGAACGGCGAGCCGATCCGCTATCACGCCCCAGATGACCGAGCCCACGGCGCCGCACAGCACGATCATCGCGGCCAGCATGCCCGCGTGGACCGGGGCAGCGCCGTGGTAACGGTGGAAATAGCTTGGAAGCCACGACCAGATCATCGACACGACGACGAGCTGAAGGGCGGCGCCCAGGCACGTCCACCATACGGTGGGCGAACTGGCCAGTGTCGATACGATGTGCCTGGTAAAGCTCTGCAAGGAGTGCCGCGCCTGGTCCATGCGGGGGGCGAGTTCCACGGTCTTATAGTCCGGCACAAGCAGGTACAGGAAAGCCAGGACCAGGCCCGGAACGCCAACGATACCGAACGCCGCTTTCCAGCCCCAGTGGGCCGCGACCACGCCACCCAGCATCACGCCAAGCACGGAACCGAGCGAGGCCGCCGCGAAAAAGGCGCCAAGCAGCGTGGTGCGCAGTCGCTTCGGAAACAGGCTGGCGATCAGGGCGCCGCCCACCGAACCATAGCCGGTCTCGCCAAGGCCAACGATGGCTCGCGCTGCGAAGAGCTGCCCGAAGTTGCGCGCGAACATGCAGGAGATGGTCGCCAGGCTCCACACCGTTGCCATCACGAAGATGCTCTTGACCCGGCTGAACCGGTCAGCCATCAGCGCGACGGGAACGCCGCCCGCGGCCACGACGATGGAAATGATCGACACCAGACTGCCAAGTTGCATGTCCGACAGACCCCACGCGGCCTTCAGGTGCGGAAACAACGACACGATCACCTGACGATCGATGTAATCGAACAACATCAGCGCGAAGGTCATTGCGAAGGCGAACCACGCCTGGCGCCGACTGACAAGGTAGCCGTCGCAGTCGTCCGAACGCGGCGCGGCGGAATGCAAGTTCATGATGCACGTCTCCGAAGCAGGGCTCTTGCATGGAGAGCCTCTTTTTCTTTGGCGATCTCACAACGAGACCGAAAGTTCGTTGCTTCGAAAGGTCTGCGAAGCAACGACACACTCGTGTTACGACGAACGATCTGCCTCTCAGGCAGCGCGCAGCGGAACGCCCCTGATCCCTGGATGGCGGTTGGGCGCCATGCCGTTTGCGGCCAGCGTCTCGTCAACGCTGTCGTACCAGGTACCGATGCGGTAAATTTCGCGGGCTTCCTTTCCGGTGGCGATGTCGCGGCCGAGTTCATGGGCGACGCGCACGCACTGCTGGATCTGCTCCACGGAGGTCATGCGCTTGCCGCGTTGATCGGTGAGCGTGTCCTCTGTGCCGACGCGAGGATGGAAGCCCATTGCCATCGACATCATGTTGAGCGGCAGCACGTTGTGCAGGAGAGACTCTGACGTGACGCAGACGCCGTCGGCCGCGCGCTGCAGGAGGTACATGAAGTTGTAGGGATTCGGGCCGTCGGCGCCACCGGCGATGCCGATCCAGGTCAGGTTGACGGGGCCCTTGTAGATGCCGCGGCGAATCATGCGCTCGATCGTGTCGTAAGAGTGAACGCCCGCGAGCTGGAAATGAGGCTGGATACCGGCAGCCTGCAGGCGGCGCAGATGCTCTTCAACCCAGCCCGGACCTGCGGGGACCGTCATCTCGCGATAGGCTTGCTGCAATGCCGGCTCAGCCAGCGACGTCCCTGCCACGGCCTCCGGCGTCATCAGCTCCATGATGTTCATCTGCGTGGTGTTGATCGCAATCGTCACCTGGTCCGGCTTCGGGTCCAGTTCGGCCAGCATGTGGCGGGTGTCGTCGGACAGCCATTTCGCGGCCTGGCCTTCATCTTCCGGTGCAAAGGAGATGGAGCCACCGACCTGGATGATCATGTCGGGTACCGCGTTGCGCACGCCGGCGATCAGTTCGTTGAATTTGGACAGGCGCTTCGAGCCTTTGCCATCGAGTTCGCGCACGTGCAGGTGCAGCACCCTCGCCCCGGCCTCATAGCAGTCAACGGCCTTCTGGATCTGCTCGTCCATGGTTACCGCGATGTCTTCAGGGAAATCAGAAGGCATCCACTCGGGGGCATAGGGCGCGACGGTGATCACAACCTTCTGCTGGTTTTGCGGGTGAAGCGAGTCGTCGAGGAATTGCATGGAATGGGCTCCTGGGTGTTGAGCACCGATGCCGGTGTGCCGTTCGGTGCATGGCTACACTGTAGGGCGACCTTGGGATAGACTGTTTCGTTACAGCGCCAATTACTTTCGTTTTGGTGCCACCAGGTGGAAGTACCAACCACTCGCTCAGCGTGCCAGGAAGGGCACGATTGACGCGTCGAGGAGAACTGAAAGTGGCTGAGCCGATGGTCCGTGCCAGGGCGTTGAGCGGCTACTTGCAGGTCGCCCGGCGGCACGGGTTGGCACCACATGAACTGCTGCGGCAAGTTGGGCTCGATGTCGCTGTTCTGCACAACCCCGATCATCGGATTCCCATCTCGTCCGTTTGCCAGTTGCTGGAAAGTGCCGCGTCGAATGCGGAGTGCCTGACGTTCGGGCTGGAGATGGCCGATACCCGGCAGCCATTCGATTTCGGCATGCTCGAACTCATGCTCTCGCACAAGCGCACACTGCGTGAGGTCCTGCTGGCGGCGGTTCAGTATCGCCACCTGCTCAACGAGGCGCTGGCTATTCACGTGGAAACGGGCGGAAGTACGGTCGTGATCCGTGAGGAGATCGTCGTCGAACATGGGATCCCGACACGTCAGGCGATCGAACTCGCCCTTGGTGTGCTGGCCCGCAGCTGTGTGGCCCTGCTGGGCGAGCACTGGCAGCCGCGAGGCGTCCACTTCGCCCATTCCGCGCCTGCCAGCGTGAATTTTCACCGGCGTTTCTTTGGATGCCCCGTCACGTTCAACAGCGACTTCAATGGCATTGTCTGCGCCGCAGAGGATCTCGACCGCCCGAATCCGAACGCCGATCCGGAACTCGTGAGATATGCGGAAAGCCTGGCTAAGCCTCTGAATGTGTCCGCGCCGAACTCGATCGTGCTGGACGTGCGCAAGACCATCTACTTGCTGCTGCCCATCGAGCAGGCTGCCGTGGACCAGGTTGCAAGCCACCTTCACCTGAGCGTACGCACGATGCAGCGCCAACTCGGAATGGCAGGTACCAACTTCTCGGATCTCGTCGAGGAAGTTCGCCGGGAACTCGCAGCGCGCTATCTGACCAATCGACGTTACCCGATCGGGCAGGTGGCAATGCTGCTCGGCTATCCTAGACAGTCAACCTTCACACAATGGTTCACGGCTAGGTTTGGCACATCTCCTCGCTCATGGCGGAATAAGCAGTTGGAGAAATGACCGGTAGTCGACGGCGTGCCTCGGGCACTAACCGGTATGCGAAGTCGCCGCGATGGGGTGTAATCCGTGACGGACACTGTCGTTCGCCTAGACCGACTCATCACCGTCAACTGAAGAACCCATAGCGGCCCATGCCCGGCGATCAGCCCGGTGACGGCAATGGCCAAAGCGCGCGCCGCGCATCGGGCCGGTTTCGAAGTGGACCAGCCGTTCGAATGACCGCTGCATGGCTCAGGCGAGCGGCCGCTCCTGGCCGAATCCCGTCTCATTCTCAACGGGCGAGAGCGGGATCGATCTCATTGTGCGTCAGGCCGAATCTCGCCATGCGAGCGCGATGGTCTGGTGATCCTAGATACGAACGAAGTTGCCCGTTTACCGCATTGAGCAGTTCGCTGTTTCTTCTGTTAAACGAAAATGCTCCGAGTGGAAGCCCTTGCTGCTTGCCATTCGTTCCCGGCTTGTGCTCCACGGCCTCAAGCACCGGGCCGCCGATACGATCCGCCAGTATGCGATTTCCCAACGCGGTGCTCGCATACGCATCGATCGCCCCCGAGCGAACCGCTTCGATAGCGTCTGCCTGGTGCTCGAAGATGGCTATCTGGTCCTCGCTTACGCCCGACGCTCTCGCCGAGTCGTGTTGGACCTGTCCGGCAATGATGCCAAGCCGAGCATCGTGGCGTTTGGCGAGTGATACATAGCTGTTGAGCGCTTTCGGATTTCCGGCCTTAACCAGGAAGCCGTCCCCGATCGCCCATACTGGCACGCTGAACGCGACCAGATTGGCACGTTCGGGCGTAACGAAGAGCGGAACGTTCATATCCCAGCGGCCGGCTTCGACGCCGGGCAGCAGTTCACTAAATGTCGTCAGGCGATGCTCGATCCGGGTGGCACCGATCGCCCGAAGAACCGCGTCGGCCAGATCAATGTCCGCGCCGGTAGCGGTACGATCCGCTTCCGTCCAACCGAACGGGGGTTCTTCGATGTACGCAATCGTAACCTTCATCACTGTGCCTCGCTAAATCGGAATGGCCATCAAATCTCTAGAGCCGATTGTTGACGAATCTACTTACATGCGCGGACATCGCTTTTTGGCCGAACCCGGAAATCCATGGGCTGACGACGAACAGCCCGCCCGGATTGATCGCCGAACTTCCCTAGTCGACCCTTTAGCGACCTCCCATTCACTAAGAAGCGGACATTCACGGTGCCGGTTCTTCGGATCCAGCCGGTGTCGGTAATGCAATCACGCGTCCTCTAGTCGCTTGAACAACTCTCGATGCTCGGCGTAGATAGCGGCCATTCGTGACCGATTGTCATCTCGCGTATATCGCTTTGTTCGGGCGGCAGGCCTACGGGTCGGGTAGCACAGCGCCTGTCGCCTCTGAACGAGCTTTATCCGGACGCGTTGTTTCATGGCGCGGATAAGGCGATAACCGGAACGCCCGCGTCGGCCACTGGCGCTGCGACCGATGGCCTTTTCGGTAGCGTCTGGGTCAGGACGTCCAGTAGGTGTCGACGAGCCCTCGCCGCTTCAGCCGCCGCCCTCCCTCTCCAGTTTGCAGGGTGTTGAATCCGGTAGCACAGAAACTTTCCGTACAGCTCGAACTCCCAGAGCTGCATGTTGGAAATCCCCACGTCCTCCCAATCTCGGCGCCCAACGCAAACACTTCCGACTCCCTTGGTCGGGAAGAATTCGCGCCTAGTGGCCGCCGACGCTGACCCGTGAGCGAAGATAACGACGTCTGGCTGGAAGTGATCGAACTGTACATCCAGTAGCTGTTTCGAAACGCGCTTGATCTCGGGAAAGTATTCCGAGCAGCTCGGGTCACCCCCACCAGCATCGATGCAAAACAAGTTGGAGTAGATAAGTCCGCCCGGATCAAACCTATCTGCTAGAGCACGCATGAAGTTGAAGAAGGTTGTACCGCCGTCCCCACCTTTGTCGAGCCATTTGTCGAGGGATGCGCGATGCTTGGCGAGTGCTTTCTCCACGTACGCATTCACCCCACCACCCTCGGAGCTAAAGTCGAAAGTGGTGTACGGGGGATTGGGGCGAAGGATTGAAGGCGGTGGAGGATTCAGCTGAGAATCTGATTGTCGAAGTCGGAAACCAGC
>NZ_JACFYJ010000155.1:0-12900 GCF_037126505.1 Paraburkholderia bengalensis | reverse complement strand
GGCTTTCTTTTGCCTGCTTTTCTTTGCCGCTGCAAAGAAAAGTAGGTGCCGCCCCGCACAGGGGCAACGCTAATCAACCAGAGACAAAGAGCGGATGCCACCGCAAAGGGCACGCACGCACCGGCAACGCCCGCGCCGCAAAAGCGCTATCGCGGATGCCCGAGCAAAAAGGCAACCACACACCGGCAATGCCCGCGCCACGAAGGCGCAACGCGGATGCCCACGCAAGGGGCAAGCACCATCGGCAACGCCCGCGCCACGAAGGCGCCATCGCGGATGCCCACGCAAAGGGCAGTTACACACCGGCAACGCCCGCGCCGCGAAGTCGCAAAGCAGATGCCAGTCAAAAGCCAAAAGCGTCGCAGACAACAAAAAAACCTCACGCCGCGATACGCGCCTTCCCCACCACATGCTGACGCGCATCGTCGCGCCGATGCACCCGTTGCCCCATCGCATAGCTCTCGTACACAGCACGATCGTCGCCGAGCAGCGCAAACGCGAACAGCAGTTCTTCCAGCGTTTCCGTACGCGCCGTTCGCCGCGCGAGCAGCGGCGTCGCCTGCGGATCGAGCACGACGAAGTCGGCTTCCGACTTCGGCTTCAACGTGCCGATCGTGTCGCCGAGATCGAGCGCCTCGGCGGCGCCCGATGTCGCGAGCCAGAACATGCGCGTCGCCGTCAGATGATGGCCGCCCAGCCGCGCGACCTTGTGCGCCTCGTTCATCGTCTGCAGCATCGAAAACGATGTTCCGCCGCCGACGTCCGTCGCCAGCGCCACCGGCATGCCCGATTCGGCTGCCTTGTCGAAATCGAACAGTCCGCTGCCGAGAAACAGGTTCGACGTCGGGCAATGCGAGGCGACCGCGCGCGTCTCCTTCATGCGGCGACGGTCCTGTTCATCGAGATGGATGCAGTGCCCGTACACAGCACGCGGACGCAACAAACCATAGTGATCATAGATGTCCAGATAGCTGCGGTGTCCGGGAAAGAGGCTCGCCACCCACTTCACCTCGTCGTGATTCTCGGCGACGTGGCTCTGGATGAACACATCGGGATGCAGCTTCGCAAGCGCGCCCGTCGCTTCGAGTTGCGCCTCCGTCGACGTCGGCGCAAAGCGCGGCGTGAGCGCGTACATCTGCCGTCCCTTGTTGTGCCAGCGTGCGATCAGCTCGGCGCTGTCGTCGTAGCCGGATTGCGCCGTGTCGCGCAGGAACTCGGGGCAGTTGCGGTCCATCAGCACCTTGCCGCCGATCATCCGCACGTTGCGCCCCTGGGCTTGCGTGAACAGCGCATCGGCCGACTCCTTGTGCACCGTGCAGTAGACGAGCGCCGTCGTCGTGCCGCATGCGAGCAGCTCGTCGATGAAAAAGCGCGCGGTGTCCTGCGCAACGGCGGCATCGCTGAAGCCACGCTCGGTCGGGAACGTGTACTTGTCGAGCCACGGCAACAGTCCCGGCGCGGGCGACGCGATCATGTCCGTCTGCGGGAAGTGAATGTGCGTATCGATGAAACCGGGGACGATCAGCTTGTCGCGCATCTCGACCACCTGCGCGCCCGGCGCAAGCTGCGCAGCGACGCTCGCATGCGCGCCCGCCGCAATGACATGTCCGTCTTCGACGATCAGAAGGCCGTCTTCGTTGAAGACTGCGGCATTGGACGATTGCGCAGGATCGCCGTTGAACGTCAGCAGTTGCGCGCGATAAGCCGTTTGAGTCATGAGTGAAACCGTCTCCGTACTATAGGAATGAAGCGGGAATCAGGCCGATGCGCGCCAGTGCGCATCGAGCTTCGCGATCATCGCGTCGCGTTCCGCGGGCGTCACGAACGACGCCTCGAAGCTGTTGCGGATGATCGTGTACATGTCGTCGTCGTCGAGCTTGAGCGCTTCGATCGTCGCGAGATAATTTGCGTTGACGTAGCCGCCGAAATAGGCGGGATCATCGGAATTCACGGTGACGGCGACGCCCTCGTCGAGCAGCGCCTTCAGCGTATGTTTGGTCAGGTCGTCGAACACGCACAGCTTCAGGTTCGACAGCGGGCAGACGGTCAACGCGACACGCGAATCCGCGAGACGCGTGACGAGCGCCGGGTCTTCGATGCTGCGCACGCCGTGATCGACGCGATCCACTTTCAGCAGATCGAGTGCTTCGTAGATGTACGACGGCGGGCCTTCTTCGCCCGCGTGCGCAACGAGTTTGAGGCCTTTTTCACGGGCCTTTGCGAACACGCGCTCGAACTTCGAAGGCGGATGGCCGCGCTCGGACGAATCCAGGCCGACGCCGATCAGGCGATGCGGATATTGATCGAACAAAGGCAACGCGGCTTCGAAGGTGGCGAGCGCATCGTCTTCGGACAGGTGGCGCAGGAAGCACAGAATCAGCTTGCTGGTGAGGCCGCGCTGCTCGCCTTCGGCGAGCGCGCGCTCGATGCCCGCGACGACCGTCGCGATCGATACGCCGCGTTCTGTGTGCGTCTGCGGATCGAAGAAGATTTCCGCGTGCACGACGTTGTCCGCGAGCGCGCGCTCGACGTACGCCATCGTCATGTCGTAGAAGTCCTCTTCCTTCAGCAGCACGCTCGCGCCCGCGTAGTAGATGTCGAGGAACGACTGCAGATCGGTGAACGCGTACGCGGCACGCAGCGCGTCGATCGATTCATACGCGAGCTTCACGCCATTGCGTTCGGCGAGTCTGAAGATCAGCTCGGGTTCGAGCGACCCTTCGATGTGAATGTGCAGCTCGGCCTTCGGTGCGCCGTTTGTCTTTTGAGCTAGCGGGGAAAGTGCGGTTGTCGTCATGGTCGGTCGATGGTTCGGGTTATCGATGGTGTTATCGGACGCCCGATGGCTGGTCGGGCGTCCCCCAATGCTTGCGATGCCGTTCGCGTCAGACGGTTTGCGCGCTGTGCGCCGCGTTGGCCTCGACGGCCTGCAGCAGTTGCGCCGCCGCCGAAATCGCGATGATTTCCGGCGACTTGTCGACGATGCCGTCCACGCCGAGCGGGCATTTCATCCGCGCGATCTGCGCCGGGTCGAAGCCGCGCGCGGCGAGCCGGTGCTCGAACTGCTTGCGCTTCGTGTGCGAGCCGATCATGCCGAAGAACGCAAAGTCGCCGCGCCGCAGAATGCGCTCGGCGAGATCGAGGTCGAGCGCATGGTTGTGCGTCATCACGATGAAGTACGTGTGCGGCGCGGCCTGGTCGATGGCTTCGTCGGGCGCATCGTTCGCGTCGATCGTCACGTTCGCGGCGCCCAGCGCTTCAGGCGGCGGGAATTGCGCGTCGCGCGCGTCGACCCAGTGCACGCGGCAGGGCAAGGTGGCGAGCACGCGCACGAGCGCGGCGCCCACGTGCCCCGCGCCGAACAGCACGACGGGAAAATCGCGTGGCGCGATGGTTTCGGTGAGCAGCGCGCTGCTGTCGTCGAAACCCGCTCCGTCCCACAGCAGGCAATCGGCGGATTCGACGCCCGGCTCCGGATCGGATAGCATCACCGCATCGGGTGCGGGCCCGAATGATACGCTACGCACCACCGATTGACCCGCCGAAAGCCGCTTCGCAAGCGAGGTCACCCAGCCGAGATCGCCGATGTCGAGCCGCTCGAACGCGAGCACGACGGCACCGCCGCAGCACTGTCCGAGGCTCGGTCCGAGCGCGAAGCGTTCGAGCCGCCGCATGTTCGGCGCGCGCATGCCGTCGCGCAGCACGCGCAGCGCGCTCTCGATCGCTTTCCATTCGAGGTGCCCGCCGCCGATCGTATGGCGCGCCGAGTCGCGCGTGACGATCATCTTGGTGCCGGCATCGCGCGGCGCCGAACCTTCGGCGCGCGCGACCGTCACGAGCACGACGGCGTCGCCGTGCGCGAGCAGTTGTTGCAGATCGGTGAGCCAGGCTTGCATCCGGCCATTCTCCATACGGGGCCGGGCGGGTTGACCGCACAGCCGGTTGATCGTTGCGCTGCGCGTTCGTGTCGCGCGACGCTGCTTGTTGGGCCTCGTGTCGAGCGTGACCTGCTACGCGCTCGCGGGTTCCGATGACGTTGGACGGGCCGCTGCGTCGATCGTTGCAACCGGCCGCAGTGCATCGATGGCATCGAGAATCGCTTCCGGCGTGGCGGGCGCGCGCAGCGCGGGCGCATGCGGCGCATCGGGCGCATCGGGCGCGGTGGCCGCGACGGCATCGCGAATCGCGAGAAACACCGAGAACGGCAGCAGCAACGGCGGCTCGCCGACGGCCTTCGAACGGAACACGGTCGGCTCGGCGTTCTCGTTGCGATATAGCTTCACGTTGAACGCGGCGGGCGTATCGCTGACGGCGGGTATCTTGTATGTCGACGGCGCGTGCGTCATCAGGCGGCCGTCGCGATTCCACCAGAGCTCTTCCGTCGTCAGCCATCCCATGCCCTGGATGAACGCGCCTTCTACCTGGCCGAGGTCGATGGCGGGGTTGATGGACTGACCGGCGTCGTGCAGTGCGTCGGCGCGCACCAGTTTCCATTCGCCCGTCAACGTATCGATCACCACTTCGGACACGGCTGCGCCATACGCGAAGTAGTAGAACGGATGGCCCGTCAGCGTCTTCGCGTCCCAGTGCACTTTGGGCGTCGCGTAGAAACCGTCGGACCACAACTGGACGCGCGCGAGATACGCGGCGCCGACCAGTTGCGCGAACGGCATCGACGCGCCGTTGGCCTGCACGAGGCCGTTCGCAAACTGCACGTCTTCCGCGTTGCCGCCGAGTTCCTTCGCGGCGAGCGCGGCGAGGCGCGCGCGGATCGCGTGCGCGGCGGCTTCGGCGGCTTTGCCGTTCAGGTCGCTGCCCGTCGATGCCGCCGTGGCCGACGTGTTCGCCACCTTCGACGTATCGGTGGCCGTGACGCGCACGTGCGCGAGCGGCAGGCCGAACGCGTTCGCGACCACTTGCGCGACCTTCGTGTTCAAACCCTGGCCCATTTCCGTGCCGCCGTGATTCACGAGCACGGAGCCGTCCTTGTAGACATGCACGAGTGCGCCCGCCTGGTTCAGGAACGGCACGTTGAACGAGATGCCGAACTTGACGGGCGAGTACGCGATGCCGCGCTTGAGCACCGGGCTTTTCGCGTTGAACGCGGCAATCTCCGCGCGCCGCGCGTGGTAGTCGCTCGAGGCGATCAGTTCATCCGTCAGCGGCGCGATGATGTTGTCTTCGACGGTCTGTCCGTACGGCGTGACGTTGCGTTCGCCGACGCCGTAGAAATTTGCGCGCCGCACGTCGAGCGGATCGCGCTTCAGCTCGCGCGCGATGCCGTCCATCATCACTTCCATCACCAGCGCGCCTTGCGGGCCGCCGAAGCCGCGAAACGCCGTGTTCGATTGCGTGTTGGTCTTGCACGGCAGCGCGACGATATCGACGTCCGACAGGTAATACGCATTGTCAAAGTGGCACACGGCGCGTGTCGCGACGGCGCCCGACAGGTCCGCCGAAAAGCCCGCGCGCAGCGCGATCTCGACGCGCGCGCCGAGAATGCGGCCGTCGTCGTCGAAGCCTGCTTCGTATTCGTAGACCGCGTCGTGACGCTTGCCCGTGATCATGAAGTCGTCGTCGCGATCGGCGCGCAGTTTCACGGGCCGGCGCAAGCGATGCGCGGCCAGCGCCGCTGCGCACGCGAACAGCGCCGACTGCGATTCCTTGCCGCCGAAACCGCCGCCCATCCGGCGGCATTCGCACACGACGCTATGCGACGGCCAGCCGAACATATGTGCGACCACCTGCTGCATTTCGCTCGGATGCTGCGTCGAGCTATAGACGAGCATGCCGTCCATTTCCTTCGGCACGGCATACGCGATCTGGCCTTCGAGATAGAACTGCTCCTGGCCGCCGACTTCATAAGTGCCCGTGATCCGGTGCGGCGCACTCGCGATCTTTTCGGCGGGCGCGCCGCGCTTCAGATGCAGCGGCGGCAGCACGAACTGCTTTTTAGCCTTCGCTTCGCTGGCCGTCAGCAGGGCTTCGAGCGGCTCGTAGCGCACCACGTCGTCGCTTTTCGCGAGCGACGCCGCGCGCCGTGCCAGTTCGTGACTGTGCGCGACGACGATGAACACCGGCTGGCCGAGATACAGCACCTCGCCGTCGGCGAGAATGGGATCGTCGTGCAGCACGGGGCCGCAGTTGTTTTCGCCGGGGATGTCGTCGGCCGTCAGCACCGCGACGACGCCGGGGGCGGCGCGCACGGCTTGCAGATCGAGCGACACGATGCGCGCGTGCGCATGCCGCGACAGACCGAGCGCGGCGTGCAGCGTCTGCTGGAGTTCGGGAATGTCGTCCGTGTAGGTTGCTTCGCCGCTCACGTGCAACGCCGCCGATTCATGCGGCAACGGCACGCCGATCGCGGCCTGGGCTTCGTCGCGCGCCAGTTCCGGCAGCGCGGTTTGCTGTGCGAAAACGTCGGTCCGTTTGTTCATCACGTCTGCTCCTGCGCGGCTGCGCCGTGAAGCGCGCTGGCATCGAACGCGAATGCGTTGACCTCGCGCAACGCGAGCGGATCGGCGTCGCGCGTTTCGAGATGAAAGCGCCACAGCAGATTGCGCGCCACCTTCAGCCGGTACGCGCTCGTCGCGCGCATGTCGGTGAGCGGCTGGTAGTCGGCGGCGAGTGCTGCCATTGCGCGCTGCGCGCTGGCGGCGTCCCACGGCGCGCCGGCGAGAGCCGCTTCCGCCTGCTGCGCGCGCTTCGGCGTCGCGGCCATCCCGCCGAACGCAATGCGCGCGGCGACGATCGCGCCGTCCGCGATACGCAGCGCGAAGGCCGCGCAGACGGCCGAGATGTCCTGGTCGTAGCGCTTGGCGACCTTGTACGTCCGAAAACGCAGATCGGGCGCGGGACGCGGCACGCGGATCGCCGCGACGAATTCGCCGGGCTCGAGCGCTGTCTTCTGGTAGCCGAGATAGAACGCGTCGAGCGGCAGCACGCGCGTCTTGTGCTCGCGTTGCAGCACGACAAGCGCGTCGAGCGCGATCAGCGCCGGCATCGAATCGCCGATGGGCGAGCCGTTCGCGACGTTGCCGCCCAGCGTGCCCGCGTTGCGGATGGGCAGCGACGCGAAGCGCATCCACATTTCCGCGAGTTCGGGATAGTCGGCGGCGAGCGCGGCGTAAGCCTCTTCGAGCGAGACGGCCGCGCCGATCGTCAGCGTCTGCGCATCGCGTTCGATCGTCTTCAGTTCGGCGACGTTGCCGATAAACAGAATGTCGCCGAGATCGCGGAACTGCTTCGTCACCCACAGACCGACGTCGGTGCTGCCTGCCAGCAGCCGCGCGTGCGGGTGCGCGGCGCGCAATGTCGCGAACGCGTCGAGCGTGACGGGCGCGAAGAAAGCGGGCGTGCCGAATGCGTCGCCGCGCGCGTCGGGCGCGCGATATTCGAACGTGCCGTCGCGCTGGATTCGTTCAAGCGCCTCGATGACGGCGGCGCGATCGAGCGCGGCGCGCGGATATGGCTGCTCGTCGAACATCTTTTGCGCGGCCTCGACGATCGGCCGGTAGCCGGTGCAACGGCACAGATTGCCGGAGAGGGCGGTGTTGATCTCGTCGCGTGTCGGCAGGCCCGCGCCAGCCGGATGATTCTCGTAGAGCGCCCACATCGACATCGCGAAGCCCGGCGTGCAGAAGCCGCATTGCGAGCCGTGACAGTCGACCAGCGCCTGCTGCACGGGATGCAGCGCGCCGTCGGCGGCGCGCAGGTCTTCGACGGTGAAAAGGGCGCGGCCGTCGAGCGTCGGCAGAAACTGGATGCAGGCGTTGACGGCCTTGAGCGTCAGCTGGCCGCGCGCATCGGTTTCGCCGACCACGACCGTGCACGCGCCGCAATCGCCTTCCGCGCAACCTTCCTTGGTGCCCGTGCAGCGCAGATCGTCGCGCAGATGCTGCAGCACGGTGCGCGTGGCGGGCACGCCGCTTACCTCGCGGACGGCCCCCTGGTAATAGAAGCGGATGGTTTGCGTTGTCACGGCGAATCCTGAAGACATTGCGGACCGGGCGCGCGTTACGCATGGGGCCGCCACAGCCGGCCTCGCGCACGTAGATCGCCATCCTGCATCGAACATAACACCACTTTGTCCCAAAAATATTTCCCCGCGCGAATGGGGGTTATTCGGGAGCGGTCATGAGGGAGGCGGGTTGGATCGCGGGGACCCCAAATGGCCGGCGCAACAACACGCTCAAAGGCTTGCGGAACGGGGCTCTGGCGGGATGTCTGGCGATCGGGCGCGGCTTGGGCGGAACGGCCAGGCGGGCCAGGTGTTTACGCCGAAGGCTGACGGTGAAGTGCGTGGCGGGGAATCGTCGGGAGGGCGGATGAGGCGGATTGAGGCAGATGACGCGGCGAATGCCGCCGCCGCGCCGGTTCTCGTAAAGGCTCGTTGGACCCGGCGCGGCGTCGCGGCTTACCGGGCGCGGCGATTACGCCAGAGGCTGGTCGCGAGCGCCAGAAACATCACGACGAAGCCGATCAGCGACCAGCCCGGCAGCGAAATGCCGAGAATCGGCGGATAGGGCGTTTCGCACAGTCCGGCGACCTTGAACACGCCTGGCAGCCAGTGCGCGGGCGGCAAGCCGTCCACGATTGGCTGCAGCGCGTCGAAACCGCAGCTGAAGTTCGGGTGCGATTGCACGTACACGTGGCGCGCGGCCGTCAGCAGCCCGCCGAGCGCCGACAGCAGCGCCAGCACTTCGAGCAGCCGCACGCCCGTCCAGCCGCGAAAGCGCGCGCCGAGGAACGCGAAAATCGCGATCAGCAGATAGAAATAGCGCTGGATGATGCACAGCGGGCACGGGTCTTCATGTTCGACGAACTGCAGATAGAGCGCGCCCGCCACGAGCGCGAGACAGACAAGACCGAGTAGAACGAGCAGACTGCGCTCGCGGCGCAATGTAACGTTATCGATGATCATGATCCTGCTAGCGGTGGAAGTTCCGGAAAGGGTGCGGCGATTCTAGCCGAAGCCCGCCGCGCGTGCCGGCACGGCGAAAGCCCATGGGGCGGCGGCACGGCCGCTGGCATGGGAGCCGCCGCGCGCATCAGCGGATCGTATTCAGTACCGCTTCGACGGCCCGTCCTATTCCCAGCAGCGCGTCGTCGGCATGCGGCGCGGCCGCGAGCATCAGGCCGACGGGCGCGCCGCCGCGCGGATGACAAGGCAGCGAGATCGCGCAGGCATCGAGGAAATTGAACGCGCTCGGATTGCGCAGCACGAGGCCGTTCGCGCGGAAGAACGCGTCGTCGTCGACGAGATCGGCGACGCGCGGCGGCACGATGGGCACCGTCGGCGCAACGATGGCGTCGAAGCGTTGCCACATCGGGCGCGCCTCGGCGAGCACGGCGGCGCGTTCGGCGAGCAGGTCGAGATAGTCGGCGGCCGTCGCCGGCTGGCCCTTCAGGATGCGCGCGAGCACACGCGGGTCGTATGCGTCGCGCTGCGCGTCGAGCAGCGGGCGATGCCACGCGTACGCCTCGATCGGCGAAAAGCCAAAGCGGTTGATGTCGGCGAGCCGGTCGAGCGGCGCAAAGCGCACGTCGCTGACGATCGCGCCCGCCGCTTCGAGATGCTTGAGCGCGGCGTCGTAGGCCGCTTCCACTTCCGGCTCGATGCCGTCCGTCACGTAATGATTCAGCACGCCCAGACGCAAGCCTTCGAGCGGACGCGCGGCGGGAACGACGGGCTCCAGCCCGGCAAGAATCCGGTCGACGAGCGCGCAGCACGCCACTGTCACGCCGATCGGACCGAACGCGTCGAGCGTGCTCGACAGCGGCACGCCGCCTTGCTTGGGCACGCGGTCGGCCGTCGGCTTGAAGCCCGTCAGGCCGCACAGCGCGGCGGGTATGCGCAGCGATCCGCCCGTGTCGCTGCCGAGCGCGACGGCCGCCATGCCGTCCGCCACGGAGGCGGCCGCGCCCGACGACGAGCCGCCCGACACCCGCTCGTCGCCCGTCGCGCCGCGCCGCCACGGCGACAGCGGATTGCCGTAGTGCGGATTGAGACCGAGGCCCGAAAATGCGAACTCGCTCATGTTCGTGCGCCCGACGATCACGGCGCCCGCGCGCTTGAGCCGCGCGACGGCGGGCGCGTCCGCCGTCGCGGGCGCGGCGTTCGCCAGCGCCTTCGAGCCCGCGCGCGTCACCTGTCCTTCGATGTCGAACAGATCCTTCACCGACACGGGAATCCCCGCGAGCGGCGACAGCACGATGCCGGCGGCGCGCAGGCGGTCGTGCGCGTCGGCCGAAGCGCGGGCGTTGTCGGCGTCGACCTGTATGAAGACGGCCGCCCCCTGGCCGGCGGGATCGGCGATGCGAGCGAGCGCGGTTTCGACCAGCGCGCGGCTCGTCGTGCGGCCGGCGGCGAGATCGGCGGCCAGTTGGGCGAGGGGCGGGAACGGCGTGAGTCCGGATGGCGTGGCAGTGGTCATGGCGAAAGTGCGGCAGGCCTGTAGAGGAAATGAAATGCGGGCGACGGAGAATCGAAGCGTCACAGCCGCTCAGAGCCGTATTGTGACGCGTGTGACGCGTCGCGCGGAATCGGCGCGAGTCTCGCGCCGGGCGCGTCCGCGCGCGCGTCGAAATACATCGGCGGACACGGTAAATCGTTTTCCACTGTCGATGCGGTACCATCGCGTTTTCTGTATTGATTTTGTAAGGAACGACGTCATGCACCACGGAATCGGCTTCATTCAGGATCTGGCAGTCGTGATGGCGCTCGCAGGCGTCGTCACCGTGCTGTTCCATCGCCTGAAGCAGCCGGTGGTGCTCGGTTATATCGCGGCGGGCGTGATCATCGGGCCGTACACGCCGCCGTTCCAGCTGATCCACGACGAACAGACCATCCAGACGCTCGGCGAACTGGGCGTCGTGTTCCTGATGTTCTCGCTCGGGCTCGAATTCAGCCTGCGCAAGCTGTTCAAGGTCGGCGCGACGGCCGTGGTCGCCGCGCTGTCGGAAATCGTGCTGATGCTGTGGATCGGCTACGAGATCGGCAGCGCGTTCGGCTGGAGCCGGATGGATTCGCTGTTTCTCGGCGCCATTCTCGCTATCTCGTCGACCACGATCATCGTCAAGGCGCTCTCCGAACTCGGCCTGAAGCGCGAGAGCTTCGCGCAACTGGTATTCGGCATCCTCATCGTCGAGGACATTCTCGCCATTGCGATGCTCGTGCTGCTGTCGGGCATCGCGCAGACGGGCGAGTTGTCGGCGGGCGTCGCGTTCGTCACGCTCGGCAAGCTGCTGCTGTTCATGACGGTGTCGCTGGTGGTCGGCATTCTGGTCGTGCCGCGCGCGCTCAATTACGTGGCGAAGTCGCAGAGCGACGAAATGCTGCTGGTCGCCGTGCTGGGCTTTTGTTTCGCGTTCTGCCTGCTGGTCGTCAAGCTCGACTACAGCATCGCGCTCGGCGCGTTCCTGATCGGCGCGATCATGGCGGAGTCGCGCCATCTGCACCGCATCGAGCATCTGATCGCGCCGCTGCGCGACGCCTTTTCGGCCATCTTCTTCGTGACCATCGGCCTGATGCTCAACCCGGCCGTGCTGGTCGAGTATGCGTGGCCGATCGCCGTGATCACGGTCGCCGTTATTCTCGGCAAGATCGTTTCGTGCGGGCTCGGCACCTTTCTGGCGGGCAAGGACGGGCGCACGGCGATGCGCGTAGGCATGACGGTATCGCAGATCGGCGAGTTCTCGTTCATCATCGCGTCGCTCGGGCTCACGCTCAAAGTCACGAGCGCGTTCCTGTATCCGATCGCCGTCGCCGTGTCCGCGCTGACGACGCTCTTCACGCCGTATCTGATCCGCGCCGCCGACCCCCTCACGCGCCGGCTAGGACACGCGATGCCGCGTACGGTCGCGAATGTGTTCGCGATGTACGGACAGTGGCTTGGCAGTCTGAGGCCGGCGTCGGGCGAGCCGACAGTTTTCGGGCTCACGCGTCGGATCATTCTGCAGATCGCGGTGAATCTGGCGATCGTCGCTGCGATTTTTCTGGCGGCCTCGTATGGCGCGCCGTATTTGACGCGTTACGGCGCCGGTCTGATCGAGCAGTGGCTGCCGTCCGAACCGATGCGGCGCGTCGTGCTGTGGAGCGCGGCGCTCGTCGTGTCGCTGCCGTTTCTGGTTGCCGTCTACCGGAAGACCAAGTCGCTTGCGTTGCTGCTCGCCGAAATTAGCGTGCAGCCCGCGAAGGCCGGGCGCTTCACTCGCGCGATCCGCTATGCGATTTCGGACCTGGTGCCTGTCGTTTCGATGCTAGGCGTGTTTCTGCTCGTCGCGGCGCTGTCGAGCACGATCCTGCCGCCGACGGGCCTGCTGGTCGCCGTGCTGATCGTCGCGGCGCTGCTGCTGGCGCTGCTGTGGCGCTGGTGCGTGCGCATTCACGCGACGATGCAGATCGCGCTGCGCGAAACCTTCGACGAGCAGCCGGATCCCTGAAGCAGACACGCTGCAACCCTCGCTACCACCGTTTTGGCTGGGACTCAACCGCGGCAGGTTGCATGTTGTGTCTCGATGTGACGAATTGTGTGCCGGTTTGCCGCTCCAGAGCGCGAGGCGGATAATAAGATATGTCTATTCGTTCACGCGCGAAGACGCGTCTGTCATACAGTCATGAGCGAGAACAATTCCGATAACGCCGGTATACCCGGCGCACCATCTCCTTCGACGAGCCAGCCCGGCACCGCCGGGTCGCCGCCGGCTCCGACTCCGACTCCCACCCCCGCCAAGGCGGCAGCTTCCACCGACGCCCCCGAAAGCGCGTCCAACGTGACGCCTGAAAACGCCGCCGCCGCGCAGCGCCGCGAGACCGAACAGGCTCGCGCGAGCGCCGCGCAGGCGACTGCGCAGCAGGAGGCCGCGGCGCGCGTGCAGACGGTCGTCACGAATGCGGAG
>NZ_JACFYJ010000154.1:0-13004 GCF_037126505.1 Paraburkholderia bengalensis | reverse complement strand
CGCGGATGCCCTCGTCATCGTCACCGAATGGAAGGAATTCAAGAGCCCGGACTTCGCGCGCCTGAAGGCCGAGCTGAAAGCGCCGCTGATTTTCGACGGACGCAATCTGTATGAACCGGAGGCGATGTCGGAACTCGGCATCGACTATTACTCGATTGGACGCCCCTATGTTCGACCCGCTGAAGTTACATCCGACTCCGACCGTGCCTGAAGGCGCCACGCTTGCGCCGGAGGTGGGCAACGTCGCTCGCGAGCGGCTGGCGGCGGCGCGCGTGCTCGTAGTTGGCGACGTGATGCTGGACCGGTACTGGTTCGGCGACGTCAACCGCATCTCGCCGGAAGCGCCCGTGCCCGTGGTGCTGGTGCAGCGCCAGGAAGACCGGCTGGGCGGCGCGGCGAACGTCGCGCGCAACGCGGCGGCGCTTGGCGCGCAGGCGGGCTTGCTGTGCGTCGTGGGACACGACGAGCCCGGCGAGCGGATCGTGCAGTTACTCGGCGATAGCGGCGTCGCGCCGCATCTGGAGCGCGACCCCGAACTGCCGACCACGATCAAGCTGCGCGTGCTGTCGCGCCAGCAGCAGTTGCTGCGCGTCGATTTCGAAAAAGCGCCCGCGCACGAGGCGCTGCTCGCCGGCCTCGCGCGCTACGATGCGCTGCTGCCCACACACGACGTGATCCTCATGTCGGATTACGCGAAGGGCGGCCTCACGCATGTCACGCAAATGATCGCGAAGGCACGCGCGGCGGGCAAGCCGGTGCTGGTCGATCCGAAGGGCGACGACTGGGAGCGCTATCGCGGCGCCACGCTGATCACGCCGAACCGCGCCGAGTTGCGCGAAGTGATCGGTCAGTGGAAGTCGGAAGCGGATCTGCTCGCGCGCGTGACGAAGCTGCGCGCCGAACTCGACCTGCAGGCGCTGCTGCTGACGCGCTCGGAAGAAGGCATGACGCTCTTCTCCGGCGAGGGCGTCCTGCACGCGGCGGCTGTCGCCCGCGAAGTGTATGATGTGTCCGGCGCAGGCGATACCGTGATCGCCACGCTCGCCGTGATGCTCGGCGCGGGCCTGCCGCTCGATCAGGCCGTGACTCTCGCCAATCGCGCCGCGGGCATCGTGGTCGCGAAGCTCGGCACGGCCACCGTCGACTACGACGAACTCTTTCATTGATGCACGCGCGCCCTGCGCACTTGCGGCTGGCGCGCGGTTCATCCCGCATCCGTTGACTCATCTCTCTGCAGGACGACCATGACTCTCATCGTCACCGGCGCGGCTGGTTTTATCGGCAGCAACCTCGTCAAGGCGCTGAACGATCGCGGCGAAGATCGCATCATCGCCGTCGACAACCTCACGCGCGCGGACAAGTTCAAGAATCTCGTCGACTGCGAAATCGACGACTATCTCGACAAGACGGAGTTCGTCGAGCGTTTTGCGCGCGGCGAATTCGGCAAGGTGCGCGCGATTTTCCACGAGGGCGCCTGTTCGGACACGATGGAGACCGACGGCCGCTACATGATGGACAACAACTTCCGCTATAGCCGCGCGGTGCTCGACGCGTGTCTCGCGCAGGGCGTGCAGTTCCTGTATGCATCGTCGGCGGCGACGTATGGCGGCTCGACGCGTTTCGTCGAAGAGCGCGAAGTCGAGGCGCCGCTGAACGTCTACGGCTATTCGAAGTTCCTGTTCGATCAGGTGATCCGCCGCGTGCTGCCCACGGCGCAAAGCCAGATCGCGGGCTTTCGCTACTTCAACGTGTACGGGCAGCGCGAGTCGCACAAGGGGCGCATGGCGTCCGTGGC
This sequence comes from Paraburkholderia bengalensis, assembly GCF_037126505.1. NCBI lineage: Bacteria > Pseudomonadati > Pseudomonadota > Betaproteobacteria > Burkholderiales > Burkholderiaceae > Paraburkholderia > Paraburkholderia bengalensis. Next base: position 11,209 of record NZ_JACFYJ010000154.1, on the reverse strand, counting down.
GTTCCACAACTTCAACCAGTTCCGCGCCGAAGGCAAGGTGAAGCTGTTCGGCGAGTACAACGGCTATGCGGCGGGCGAGCAGACGCGCGATTTCGTCTCCGTCGAAGACGTCGCCAAGGTCAACCTGTATTTCTTCGATCATCCGGAGAAGTCGGGCATCTTCAACCTCGGCAGCGGACGCGCGCAGCCGTTCAACGACATCGCGTCGACGGTCGTCAACACGCTGCGCGTGATCGATGGCGAGGCGCCGCTCTCGCTCGCAGAACTCGTGCAGCGCGGCCTGATCGAATACGTTCCGTTCCCTGACGCGTTGCGCGGCAAATACCAGTGCTTCACGCAAGCCGATCAGACGAAGCTGCGCGCGGCGGGCTACGACGCGCCGTTCCTGACCGTGCAGGAAGGCGTCGATCGCTACGTGCGTTGGCTATCTGGCCAGGTGTAAATCGTTCGTACACCTCTCTACACTGGGGTCTCCCGGTCGGTGATCGTCACCGGCCGGTGTTTCAGGGAGATTCCACATGTTCAAAAAAGTCATCGTTACGGCGGCCATGCTCGCCGCATTCGGCCAGGCGTTCGCGACGGTCGACGTCAATTCCGCTAACGAGTCCGCGCTGCGCGGCATCAAGGGCATCGGGCCCGCCAAGGCGAAGGCCATTCTCGACGAACGGTCGGCGCACGGTCCGTTCAAGGACGCCACCGATCTCAGCAAGCGCGTCAAGGGCCTGGGCGGCCATACCGTCGAGCGCTTGCAAGCCGAGGGCCTGGCTGTCGGCACATCGGGCGCTGGTGCGACGGCTGTCGCTGCTGCTGGCGCACAGGCTGCGCCGTCGCGCGCGAAGGGCGCGCCCGCGGCGAAGGGCGACACCACCGTGGTGGTCAAGAAATAGCCGTTGAGCCGGGCGCCGGCTGCCGGCTTATCGCCTCCCCTTCAGGTCGGAGTCGTTACAGACACTCCTTCAGCCGTCATATCAGATGATTGGCTCCCGCGGCGGTCCCCCGGCTGCCGCGGCTTTTTGCATGCGTTCGCACACCTGGCATCCTGGCGAGGCATCCCTGCGCCCGATAGGGCCTGCCGGCAGCGCCGGGCACGGTGGTTTAGAATCGATAGATTCAAGACTTCGCGCACTACACAGCACGCAACCGATATGGCTTACAAAACGATTGAAGACACGATCGGCAATACGCCCCTCATTCAGCTCGTCCGCCTCGTGGAGACGAGATCCGCAGCCGCAACAACGTCGTGCTGGGCAAGCTGGAAGGCAACAATCCCGCCGGTTCGGTGAAGGATCGTCCGGCGCTTTCGATGATCAAGAAGGCGGAGCAGCGCGGGCGCATCAAGCCGGGCGACACGCTGATCGAAGCGACGAGCGGCAACACGGGCATTGCGCTCGCGATGGCGGCAGCGATCAAGGGCTACAAGATGATCCTGATCATGCCGGAAGATCTGTCGCTGGAGCGCCGCCAGAGCATGGCCGCATACGGCGCGCAAATCCTGCTCACTCCCGTCACGGGCGGCATGGAATACGCGCGCGATCTCGCCGAGCAGATGCAGCGCGAAGGCAAGGGCATCATCCTCGACCAGTTCGGCAACCCGGACAATCCGCTCGCGCATTACGAAGCCACGGGACCGGAAATCTGGCGCGACACGGAAGGGCGCATCACGCATTTCGTGTCGGCAATGGGCACGACGGGCACGATCATGGGCGTGTCGCAGTATCTGAAGGAACAGAATCCCGGCATCGAAATCATCGGTGCGCAACCGGAAGAGGGCTCGCGCATCCCGGGCATCCGCAAATGGCCCGAGGCCTATCTGCCGAAGATTTTCGACCGCAGCCGCGTCGATCGCGTCGAAAACGTGAGTCAGGCGGCGTCCGAAGCGATGGCGCGCAGGATGGCGGCTGTCGAAGGCGTGTTCTGCGGCATCTCGTCGGGGGGAGCGTGCGAAGTTGCGCTGCGCATCGCGCGTCAGGTCGAGAACGCGACGATCGTGTTTATCGTCTGCGATCGCGGCGACCGTTATCTGTCGACGGGCGTGTTTCCCGCATAATCGCCGCCGCGAAACGCGCGCCACAAAAAACGCCGGCAGATGCCGGCGTTTTCGTTTGGATCATACGAACGCGATTACTGCGTCGCCCCGGGCGCCGATGCATCGCCTGCTTCCGTCGCCGACATCTGCGCCTTCACGCGTTCGCCGAGTTGATACACGGCGAGCGCATAGAAAAAACTGCGGTTGTAGCGCGTGAGCACATAGAAGTTCTTGAGGCCCAACGTGTATTCCGTCGGCCGGCCCGGCGACGGCAGATCGACGACAGTCACGGGCGTGCCGGCCTCCGCCCTCGTGTCGAGGCCTGGCTGGTCCATCAGCATGCCAGCCCTCAGCAACTGCTGCAGCGACCAGCTCGGCTCCGGCGCGCCCGTCGCGGCAGCCTGCGCGATGCCGAGGCTGCCCGTATCCGTCGCGATGTTCCAGACGACGGGGCGCCCCGTTTCCCAACCGTTTTGCTTAAGATAGTTCGCGACGCTGCCGATCGCATCGGCCTGGCTCGTGCGCAGGTCGATGCGCTTGTTGCCGTCGTAGTCGACCGCGTATTGCACGATGCTGCTCGGCAGAAACTGCGGAATGCCGATCGCGCCCGTGTAGGAGCCTAGCACCGTGGTCGGATCGATTTGCGAGTCGCGCGTCCACACCAGATAGTCTTCAAGATTCTTGCGGAACGTCACCTGCCGCTCCGCGCGATTCGGCGTGTTCGGGTAATCGAACGTCAGCGTGGTGAGCGCATCGAGCACGCGGAAGTTGCCCATGTAGCGCCCGTAAATGGTCTCGACGCCGATGATGCCGACGATCACTTCGGGCGGCACGCCGAACTGTTCGTACGCGCGCTGCAAGGTTGCCTGGTTTGCGCGCCAGAATTTCACGCCCGCGTTGATGCGCACCGGATCGAGAAAGCGCGCCTGATACACGCGCCAATTCTTGATGGACGGCGTGGGCGACGGCGTCAGGAGCTTCACGGCGGTGGCCGAATAGCTGACGCGCGCAAAGAGCGCGCGCAACGCGTCGGGATCGAAGTCGTAACGCGCGGCCATATCGTTGACGAAAGCGTCGACATTCGCGTTATTCGCGTAGCGCTGCGGAACGATCTCTTCTTCGAACGTCTGGCCCTGCGTCGGCTGTTCGGGCTGGCCCTGCGCGACGAGCGTGCGCGGCTTGCTGCTGACGGTCTGCGCCGAAGCCGGACCGACCCCCGCGAATCCGCACCATGCGATGGTCAGTGCGGCGGCGGCTACAGCCGTTGCGCGTAGCCGAAGTTGTGCGGACGAAGCAAGCTTGACGGTCATGGTGAACTGGATCTGTGCAGGCCAAAAAAGGTACGGGGCAGTATACCCGACGGACTTCTTCGAAACTGCGCAGAAACGTTGCGGCGTCACGGTCTGGGCGCTTCGTGTGGTAACTTCGTAGTATTCGCGCAACCCGCTTGCGCCAATGGACGGAGACATGCGGCGCACGCTTGCTTTTTCGCGAAATGCGCTGCCCGAAATCAACTCATGACAACCGGTTTCTATTCCCACCCAGATTGTCTGCAGCATGAAATGGGTCAGTGGCATCCCGAATGCCCGGCTCGCCTGCAGGCCATCGAAGATCAACTGATCGCGAGCCGCATCGGCGAGCTGATCGAGCGCGAGTCCGCGCCGCTCGCCGACGAAGCCGCGCTGTTGCGCGTGCATACCAGGGCGCACGTCGACTACATCCGCGAGCGCGCGCCGAGCACGGGCTACGCGGAGATCGATCCCGACACGTCGATGAACCCGCACACATGGACGGCCGCATTGCGCGCGGCGGGCGCGGCTGTCGCGGCGACGGATGCCGTGATCGAAGGGCGCCACGACAACGCTTTTTGCAGCGTGCGCCCGCCCGGTCATCACGCGGAGCCGGCGCGCGCGATGGGCTTTTGCTTCTTCAACAACGTGGCGATTGCCGCGCGGCATGCGCTCGAAGTGCATGGGCTCGAGCGCGTTGCCATCATCGATTTCGACGTGCATCACGGCAACGGCACGGAAGCCGCGTTCGCGAACGACTCGCGCGTGCTGATGTGCAGCATCTTCCAGCACCCGTTCTATCCGTTCACGGGCGCCGACAACCAGGCGCCGAACATGTGTAACGTGCCCATCGCGGCGCGCTCGAAAGGCATGGTCGTGCGCGAAGCCATCGACATGATATGGCTGCCGCGCCTCGATGCGTTCAAGCCGGAGATGCTGTTCGTGTCGGCGGGGTTCGACGCGCATCGCGAAGACGACCTCGGCAACATGGCACTCGTCGAGGACGATTATGCGTGGATCACGCAACAGATCCGCCAGGTCGCGAACAAGTACGCCAAAGGGCGCATCGTCAGCTGTCTGGAAGGCGGCTACAACCTGTCGGCGCTTGGGCGCAGCGTCGTCGCGCACGTGCGGGCGCTCGCGGACATCTGAGCGCGGCCCGCGCGCATCGAGGAGAGCCCAGTCATGACTAGCGCCGCATCGGCCTCACTGATCGAAGTCACGCACGACGCGTTCGACCTGCGCGGCGTCGTGCGTCTGACGCTGAACCGGCCGGACGCGTTCAACGCGCTGTCCGAAGCGCTGCTCGACCAGTTGCAGGCGCATCTCGCCGAAATCGCAAAGAGCGATGCGCGCGTGGTGGTGATAGCGGGCGCGGGCCGCGCGTTTTGCGCCGGGCACGATCTGAAGGAAATGCGCGCGGCGCCGTCGCTGGCGTATTACCAGTCGCTGTTCGCGCGCTGCACAAAGATAATGCTCGCCATCCAGCGGCTGCCGCAGCCCGTCATCGCGCGGGTGCACGGCATCGCGACTGCGGCGGGCTGTCAACTGGTCGCGATGTGCGACCTCGCCGTCGCCGCGGACACCGCCCGCTTCGCCGTGTCTGGCGTCAATCTGGGGCTCTTCTGCTCGACGCCTGCCGTGCCGTTGTCGCGCAACCTGTCGCGCAAGGCCGCGCTCGACATGCTGCTGACGGGCGACTTCATCGACGCGATGGCCGCCAAGCAGCAGGGCCTCGTCAATCGCGTGGTGCCGATGGACAGCCTCGATATCGAAATCGCCGCGCTCGCCAGCAGCATTTGCGCGAAGCCGCGCGAGGCCGTCGAAGCGGGTAAGGGCCTGTTCTACCGGCAGCTCGAAATGGGCATCGAGGCCGCTTACCAGCTGGCCGGACAGACGATGGCCTGCAACATGATGGACGAGTCCGCGCTCGAAGGCGTGCAGGCGTTCATCGACAAACGGCCCCCCGACTGGCCGCACACTTCGGGGCGCTAGCCCGCTTCACTCCGACCGTTTCAAGATCCACGCGACGAGAGCATCGATCACGCGCTCGCGGTCGAGGTCGTTCATCGTCTCGTGATAGCTGCCTTCGTAGAGCGTCAGCGTCTTGTCGGGCGAGCCGGCGTGCGCACCGAAATCGCGGCTGCCTTCGGGCTCGGTGAGTTTGTCGGCGGTGCCGTGCCAGACGAGAAGCGGCATGCGCAGTGTTGCGCGGCCCTGCTCGATGCGCTGCATCGCGAGCAGCAGTTCAGCGCCCGTGCGTGCGGGAATGGCGCCGTGGTGCACGAGCGGATCATTCACATTCGCCTCGACGACGGTGGGATCGCGCGACAGCAGCGCCGCGTCGATTTTCATCGCCGGAAAGCGGGGCCACGCGCGGCTGATTTTTTGACTCAGCGCGAGCATCCAGCGCGGCACGTCGCGGCCAGGCGCGAGCGCGGGGCTCGACAGAATCAGGCCGCTCAGCACACGCCGCTGGCTGTCATGCCTGTCGATTGCGTGCAGCGCCGCGATTGCGCCGCCCATGCTGTGACCCATCAGGAACAGCGGGCCGTCGCCGTGAGCCGCTTCGGCGACGAGCGCGTCGGCATCCAGCAGATAGTCGTCGAAGCGCTCGATCCATACGCGCCGGCCCGGCGCCTGGCCGTGGCCGCGCAGGTCGATCGCGATCAGCTCGATACCGCTCGCGTTCAGGGCGCGCGCAAGCGCCGCGTATCGACCGGCGTGCTCGGCCAGCCCATGCACCAACGCGACCGTCGCGCACCGCAGCCCCGCCGCGCGCCAGCGGTAGAGCGGCAGTTCGAGGCCGTCGCGTGTGACGACGCGCGAACGTTCCGGATTCGGCGCGAGGGCGCCTGCGGGGGAGGTCTCCATTTGCATGGTTCGATCGTTGTCAAGATTGCGGTCGATCATAGCGGGGCGCGCGGCAACGCTCGCCGACGATCTCGCGGGACGATCCTCTAATTCCCGTGCGTTATGAAAGCGGGTGAATTGATTATTAAAGGATATGACGCCTGTGCGGTAAAATCGCGCGTTCAAATCCCAATAAAAGTCGCGGCGGCGCAGCCCGGGCGTTCGATGCTCGCCGGCGAGTCCGCCGTTTCGTTTTTCATGATCGAACTACGCAATCTTTCGCAGCGTTTTCCGGGGCCACGGGGCTGGGTCGAAGCGCTGCACAACGTCAATCTGTCGATTCCTCAAGGCGAGGTGTTCGGCATCATCGGACGCAGCGGTGCCGGCAAGAGCACGCTGGTGCGCACCATCAACCTGCTGACGCGCCCGACGGAAGGCAATGTCGTCGTCGACAGCCGCGATCTGACGACGATGCCCGCCACGCAACTGCGCGAGGCGCGTCGCGAAATCGGCATGATCTTTCAGCACTTCAATCTGCTGTCATCGCGCACGGTGTTCGACAACGTCGCGTTGCCGCTCGAACTCGCCGGCATGAAGCGCGCGGAAATCGAGGCGCATGTGCTTCCGCTGCTCGAACTGGTCGGATTGTCGGCGCAGAAGGATCGCTATCCGTCGCAGATCAGCGGCGGGCAGAAGCAGCGCGTGGGCATTGCGCGCGCGCTCGCAAGCAAGCCGAAAGTGCTGCTGTCCGATGAAGCCACGTCCGCGCTCGATCCCGAAACGACCCGCGCGATTCTCGATCTGCTCAAGCGCATCAACCGCGAGCTGAAGCTGACCATCGTGCTGATCACGCACCAGATGGAAGTGATCAAGCAGGTGTGCGATCGCGTCGCGGTGCTGGACAACGGCCGCGTGGTCGAAGAGGGCAAGGTCATCGACGTGTTCCTGCAGCCCCATCATGAAGTGACGCGCGCACTGATCGGCGACGTGATCGCGCAGGAACTGCCGCCCGCCCTCAAGGCGCGCGTCGCCGAGCGGCTGAAGACGGGCAGCGGCCATCTGCTGCGGCTCGCGTTCACGGGCTCGGGCGTCGATCAGCCGATTCTGTCGGAGACGATTCGCCGCTACGAACTGGACTTCAACATTCTGCATGGCCAGATCGACGAGATTCAGGGGCAGGCGTTCGGCTCGCTCGCGGTGCTCGCGGGCGGCGAGCCGACGAAGGTGGCGCAGGCGATGACGTTCCTGCGCGAACAGGGCGTAGTGGTCGAGGAGTTGTCGTATGTTGAGTGAAATGTTCGATATGTTCGTGCAGTCGTTCTGGGAGACGCTGATCATGGTCGGCATCTCGGGGCTGATCGGCGCGGCCGTCGGCTTGCCGCTCGGCGTCGCGCTGTATCTGACCGACCGTCAGGGCGTGCTGCAGAACCTGCCGTTCAATCGCGCGATGGGCGTGGTCGTCAATGCTGTGCGCTCGGTGCCGTTCATCATCCTGCTGGTCGCCGTGATTCCATTTACGCGGCTGGTCGTCGGTTCGTCGATCGGCACGGCGGCCGCCGTCGTGCCGCTGACGATCGCCGCCGCGCCGTTCATCGCGCGTCTGGTCGAAACCGCGCTGCGCGAGGTCGACCGCGGGCTGATCGAAGCCGCGCAGGCGATGGGCGCGACCACGTCGCAGATCGTGTTCAAGGTGCTGCTGCCGGAATCGCTGCCGGGCATCGTCGCGGGGCTGACGATCACGTTCGTGTCGCTGGTCGGCTATTCGGCGATGGCGGGCGCGATCGGCGGCGGCGGTCTCGGCGATCTTGGCATTCGTTACGGGTATCAGCGTTTTCTGCCGGAAGTGATGGTGACGGTCGTCGTGATCCTGATCGTCTTCGTGCAACTGGTGCAGTCGTTCGGGGATTGGCTCGTGCGTCGCTTGAGTCACAAATGAGCCACAAATAAACATTCTTCAAAATACAAAGGTTTGGTCATGCAACGTCGTTTCATTCTCAAGCTCGCGGCTGCATTCGGTGCTGCCGCGCTGTTCGGCGCAACGTCCATCGCATTCGCCGACGAATCGATCAAGGTCGGCGTGACGGGCGGCCCGCACGCGCAACTGATGGAAGTGGTCAAGACAGTCGCGGCAAAGAACGGCCTGAACATCAAGGTCATCGAGTTTTCGGACTACGTGCAGCCGAACGCGGCGCTCGCGGGCGGCGACCTCGACGCGAACAGCTATCAGCACGAGCCGTATCTGCAGGCGCAGGTGAAGGACCGCGGCTACAAGCTGATCAAGATTGCCGATACCGTCACGTTCCCGATGGGCATCTATTCGAAGAAGTTCAAAACGCTGGCCGAATTGCCGGCGGGCGCGAAGATCGCCGTGCCGAACGATCCGACCAACGGCGGCCGCGCGCTGCTGCTGCTGCAGAAGCAGGGCTTGATCAAGCTGCGCGCCGACGCTGGCCTGAAGGCGACGCCGCTCGATATCGCCGAGAACCCGAAGAAGCTGAAGATCGTCGAACTCGACGCGGCGCAGATTCCGCGCTCGCTCGGCGACGTCGACGCGGCCGCGATCAACACGAACTTCGCGATGGAAGTCGGTCTGAAGCCGAAGCAGGACGCCATCGCCATCGAAGACCCGAAGGGTCCGTACGTGAACATCCTCGCCATCCGCGAGGCGGACCGCAACAAGCCGTGGGTGGCGAAGCTGATCGCGGCTTACCACTCGCCGGAAGTGAAGCAGTACATCGAAAGCAAATTCGGCGGCGCGGTGGTCGCGTCCTGGTGAGCCGTGGACACGCCGCATTTTGCAGAGACGGGCGGCGTGTCGGGCCGTGATGTCTGAAGAATCGGTAGCAACCCGGACTTGGCCTCCGGGTTTTTTTAGATATAGAATAGCACGACCGTTCGCTAATTTCGCCGCGCCGTCGGCAAGCGATATCCTCATAGAAGCAATCCCGGAGCGGCTGCCGCAGAGGCTCTCGCTATAATGTCCTTCGGGTTGACGTATTCGTAACTTTGGAGCGTGTGCATGAAAATCCTGGTGCCAGTCAAGAGAGTGGTTGACTACAACGTGAAGGTCCGCGTGAAGTCGGACAACACGGGCGTCGACATCGCCAATGTGAAGATGTCGATGAATCCGTTCGACGAAATCGCTGTCGAAGAGGCCGTGCGTCTGAAGGAAGCGGGCGTGGCGACGGAAGTGATCGCCGTGTCGGCGGGCGTCGCGCAATGTCAGGAAACGCTGCGCACGGCGCTGGCGATCGGCGCGGACCGCGCGATCCTGATCGAATCGAATGAAGACCTGCAGCCGCTGGCGGTCGCAAAGCTGCTGAAGGCGCTGGTCGACAAGGAACAGCCGCAGCTGGTCATTCTCGGCAAGCAGGCCATCGACGACGATTCGAACCAGACGGGCCAGATGCTGGCCGCGCTGGCGAACCTGCCGCAGGCCACGTTCGCATCGAAGGTTGTCGTCGCTGACGGCAAGGCGACCGTGTCGCGCGAAGTGGATGGCGGCGCGGAAACGCTGTCGCTGAAGCTGCCCGCAGTCGTGACGACCGATCTGCGCCTGAACGAGCCGCGCTACGTGACGCTGCCGAACATCATGAAGGCGAAGAAGAAGCCGCTCGAAACCGTGAAGCCGGAAGATCTGGGCGTCGACGTCACGCCGCGTCTGAAGACGCTGAAGGTCAGCGAGCCGCCGAAGCGCTCGGCTGGCGTGAAGGTGGCCGACGTGAAGACGCTGGTCGAAAAGCTCAAGACGGAAGCCAAGGTGCTTTGATTTTGACAGGCACACGGAGACGAATGAAATGACGATTCTGGTAATTGCTGAACACGACAACGCGTCGATCAAGGCTGCAACGCTGAATACGCTGGCGGCGGCACAGAAGATCGGCGGTGATATCCATGTGCTGGTCGCGGGTCACAGCGCGCAGGCTGCAGCCGATGCAGCGGCGAAGATCGCGGGTGTATCGAAAGTGCTGCTCGCCGACGCGCCGCAACTGGCCGAAGGTCTCGCGGAAAACGTCGAGGCGACGGTGCTGAACATCGCGAAGGACTATTCGCACGTGCTCGCGCCGGCCACGGCCTACGGCAAGAACATCGCGCCGCGCATCGCGGCAAAGCTCGACGTCGCGCAGATCAGCGACATCACGGCTGTGGATTCCGCCGACACGTTCGAGCGCCCGATCTACGCCGGCAACGCGATTGCGATCGTGCAATCGGCTGATCCCATCAAGGTGATCACGGTTCGCGCGACGGGCTTCGATCCCGTTGCAGCGGAAGGCGGCAGTGCATCGGTCGAGAAGATCGACGCTGCGGCGGATAGCGGTCTGTCGGCATTTGTGAGCCGCGAAGTGACGAAGCTGGATCGTCCGGAACTGACGTCGGCGAACATCATCGTGTCGGGTGGCCGGGGTCTGGGCAGCGGCGAGAACTACACGAAGGTGCTCGAACCGCTGGCCGACAAACTCGGTGCCGCGATGGGCGCATCGCGCGCAGCCGTCGACGCTGGCTACGTGCCGAACGACTATCAGGTCGGTCAAACCGGCAAGATCGTCGCGCCGCAGCTGTATATCGCCGTCGGCATCTCGGGCGCGATCCAGCATCTGGCCGGCATGAAGGACTCGAAGGTGATCGTCGCGATCAACAAGGACGAAGAAGCGCCGATTTTCAGCGTCGCGGATTATGGCCTCGTCGGCGATCTGTTCACGGTCGTGCCGGAACTGGTGAGCGCACTCGGCTGATAGAACGAAGCGCCGCATGACGGCGCACGGCGGCAACGCGAAGGGGCGCGAGGATCTTTAATCCGGCGCCCCTTTTTTCATCGGAGTCAGGGAGGAGACACAACATGAGCTACTCGGCACCCGTCAAGGACATGATGTTCGTGATGCAGGAACTGGCCGGACTGGAGGAGATCGCGACGTTGCCCGGCTTCGAAGAGGCAAACGCCGACACGGCCCAGGCCGTCCTCGAAGAATCCGCGAAACTGTGCGGCGAAGTGCTGGCGCCGCTGAACGTCGAAGGCGACCGCAACCCGAGCAGCTGGAAGGAC
>NZ_JACFYJ010000153.1:0-13299 GCF_037126505.1 Paraburkholderia bengalensis | reverse complement strand
CGCCCGGCAGCGAGGCGGCCGCCAGTTCATCGTGCTGCGCCGCGCGTGCCGTGGTGGCGGCGCGCGGGTGTCGCGGCGTGCTGGCTGCTGGCGGGCGCGGGGCTGGCGCTCGCGCTCGGGCCGCTGGTGCCGCGGCTGATCGATGGCGGCAGCGGCGACGTGATGTCGTTCGCGCGGCGCGCGGATATCGCGTATGCCGTCTACACACCGGAGCGGCGCCATCCCGTCGAAGTCGCGGCGGCAGAGGAAGAGCATCTGATCGCGTGGCTGTCGAAGCGGCTGAACCGGCATCTCTCTGTGCCGTCGTTGCAGGAATATGGCTACACGCTCGTCGGCGGCCGGTTGCTGCCGGGCGAAGCGGGGCCCGCCGCGCAGTTCATGTACGAGAACCAGAGCGGCGCGCGCCTCACGCTCTACGTGACGGGCATTCCGAAAGACGAGACGGCGTTTCGCCTGTTCCGCGACGGCAACCGGCGCACCTTCTACTGGATCAACGACCGGATGGGCTACGCGCTGTCGGGGCCGATCGAGGAAGCCAAGCTGCGTTCGATCGCCATTGAAGTCTGCGGCGAACTGGGCGGCCGTCCGGAGACCTGGCAGTAATTTCGCCGTCCTCCCCGTCTCCCGTCCCGCCCGGAAACATCGCGTAATACACAGCACGTCCGTGCCTGCGCCGCGCGAGGAATAGGCTCCACGAGCCGCGCGTTTAGATAAGGCAGGCGCGCGTTTTACATCGTCGAACGCGGCCGTCCTGCAAGGCGATCGATGGCGTCTTCACGGCGACGGCACACCACTGTGCCGCGACACCTCACCGTCGGCAGGACAGATCATGCGTACTTTCATTGGACTCAGCGCGGCGCTCGTCGCGTGCGCCGGATGCGCGGTGCTCGCCGCGCCGCCCGTCGCCGCGCAGGAGCCGCTCAACGACCAGGTCAATTGCCAGAACGTCGTCGGCCAGGCCGAGATCGACGGCACGACGCAGCAAATCAGCGGTCTCGCGTGCAGGCAGGCGGACGGGACGTGGCAGATCCAGCAGGCGGACAATGCCGTCGTCTATCCCATTCCCGCCTATCCTTACTATGACCCTTGGTATTGGGGACCGCCTGTTGCCGTGGGCGTCGGGACGTCGTTCGTGTTCGTCGACCGGTTCCATCATTTCCATCACATGAACCATGTGCATTGGGGACAGCCGGGCGGACGATTTCACGGCTCGGGCGGCATGCACGGCTGGAGCGGCGGCACGCACACGTGGGGCGGCATGGGCCACGTGGGCGGCATGGGCGGCGGGCACCGGCGTTGACGGCCTGTTCGCGCTTGGTGCGAGGTACCCGGCAACGCGATGCCGTGCCGACTGCGGCTCAAGGCACACCGACAGCGGGCGGACCCAGCATCACGCAGCCGAACCACAAGCAAGCCGACAACGGAACAACCTCGACAGCCGTTCCACCCGAACAGGGAGCGCCGTGACACGCATCTTGCCGCCAGACCTTTCCGCCGCGACGTTCGATCGCGCGCTGGCCGCCTTCGAATCGATCGTCGGCGCGACGCAGGTTGCATCGTCGCCGGCGAGCCTCGCGCCGTATGCCGATCCGTTTGCGCCGGGGCCGCTCGCCGCCTCGTTCCTGCCGTCGGCGGCGCTGTTGCCCGCGAACGTCGACGAAATCCGCGCGATCCTGCGCGTCGCGAACCAGTACCGCATTCCCCTGTGGACGGTATCGACCGGGCGCAACTTCGCGTACGGCGGCGCAGCGCCGCGGCTGGCCGGTTCGGTGGTGCTGGACCTGCAACGGTTGAACCGCATTCTCGCCGTCGACGAGCGGCTCGCCACCGCGCTCGTCGAGCCTGGCGTCAGCTATTTCGACCTCCATCAGCATCTGCGCGCGCACGGGCTACGGCTATGGGTCGATCCGCCCGCGGCGGGCTGGGGCAGCGTCGTCGGCAACACGCTCGAGCGCGGCTTCGGCACGACGAACTACGGCGACCACGCGTCGAGCCAGTGCGGCATGGAAGTGGTGCTCGCCAACGGCGACATCGTGCGCACGGGCATGGGCGGCGTCGAGATCGGCACGTCCTGGCAGGCGTTCAGATACGGCTACGGGCCGTCGTTCGATCCGATGTTCATGCAGTCGAACTACGGCATCGTCACGAAGATGGGCGTCTGGCTGATGCCCGCGCCGAGCGCGTATCTGCTCGGCGAAATCCAGTTCCAGCGCGACGACGATCTGGAAGCGATCGTCGAGACGCTGCGGCCGTTGCGCCTTGCCGGCACGATCGGCAATCAGGCGGTGATCGAGGGCGCGCTGCGCCGGGCCGCGGGCATCGGACCGCGTTCGCAGTGGTACGACGGCCCGGGCGTGATGCCGGAGGGCGCGATCGCGTCGATGATCGAGCAGCTGAAGATCGGCCGCTGGAACCTGCACTACGCGCTCTACGGCGAGCGCGAGGTGATCGCGGCGAAAGAGACGCTCGTGCGGCGCGCGTTTGGCCGCATCGCGGGCGCGCGAATGCTGTCGGCAACCTATGACGGCACCGTGGAACCCGAAGCGGGCGGCGACCGCAACCTCGCCGGCATTCCGGCGATGACGGCGTTTCGCATGCTCGACTGGCGCGGCGGCAGCGGCGCGCACGTCGATTTCTCGCCCGTGTGTCCAGCGACGGGCCGCGATGCGATGCGCCAGTACACGCTGGCAAAAACGCGCGCGAACGAGTACGGCTTCGATTACTACGGCGGCTTCACGTCGGGCGAGCGGCACCTGCATCACATCGCGGCCGCCATCTTCGACCGCGCCGACGCGCGCCAGAGCGAACTCGCGGGCGACCTGCTGCGCGCGTGGATGAGCGACGCGCACGGCGCGGGTTACGGCGAATACCGCTCGCATCTCATGTACATGGACTTTGCGGCGGCGCGCTACAACTTCAACGACGGCGCGCTGCTGCGCCTGTCGGAGACCATCAAGGACGCGCTCGATCCCGCCGGTATCCTGTCGCCGGGCAAGCAGGGCATCTGGCCGAAGGCGTTTCGGCGCTGGCGGGGTTATACGTAAGCCCGCGTGAACAGCGCAAACCCACACCGAGGCACGCAAAGGACGTCGCAAATGGAACGGCGCACATTTCTTGCAGCTGGGGCCTGGCTGTCCGCGACGGCGGGCACGGGCGCGCCCTGGCGCGCGCGCGCGCTCCCCGGCGGAATACAGCGCGCGGATTTCGCGCTGATCGACACAACGCTTGCCGAAGCCACCGCGCTGTCGGATCACGCGATGCGCGTGCGCGTGCCGATCCTCGATGTGAATCGTGCGCCGCATGCCGACATCGCGGCGCTGTGGTACGACCTGCTCGCGCCGCGCGCGGCCGCGTCGGGCGGGCACCTGACGCTCGTCGGCGTGACGCGCGCCGCCGATTTCTTCGTGCTCACGCGTCTCGCGCTGCCGCCCGCTGCGCCGGTGACGCAGGTGAGCGGCACGCCGCGGCGCGCGTGCGTCGCCTTCGCGCTTGCCCTCTGATCAAAAGCGATACGCCGGATTCTTCGGATCGAACGCCATGTCGTCGAAGGTTTTGGGCGTGATCGTGAGAAACACGATGCGCTCGAACGGCTGCCCGTCGTTGTCGTACGATTCGGCCGTTCTGAAATACGGATGCCGCAGGTCGAGCCCGAGCACCTCCTTTTTCGCGTAGTACTCGGGCTGGCCCGTCGGCGTCTCGTACGTGAACGCGATCACGCGCACGCCGTCGAGCGTCTTCACCTCGATCTGCGCGGGGTGCGTGATACCGACGGCAGCAAACTTGCGGCCTTCGTCGAGGAACTGCCGGGCGATGAACTCGATGCCGAGATCGCGCACCTGATGGTTCGACTGCGAGCGCGCGAGCACGCCGTTGACCGACGCCCACATGGGCACGATGTTGAAGATGCCGCCGAGATGACCGTACATCTGGTCGGGCCGTCGCGTTTCGTCGTAGATCATCTCCTGACCGGCGTGCGGGCCGCCCGGCAGCCATTTGGCGTAGATGCGCAACGGGTCGCGCGTGAGCCGCACGAGCATGTGGTCGGGCCTGCGCGGCCACACGCCGCGTATGCGCTCCTGGCGCAGCATCGTGAACTCGTACGACGGATAGCCGTTCGGCCCTTCCTCGATATAGCGCGGCACCGTGAGGGGATCGAATGCTTCGAACAGCGCGACGAGTTGCGCGTCGTCCATCTGTTCGAGCGTGCCGCTTTGCGCGGCGTTGCGCAGCCACTTGACCTGTTGTTCGAGTGGCAGCTTCACGACGAGCGAAGCGGCTTCGCTGGCGGGCGAGGCATGCGATGCCGGGGTGGCTTCGGCAGGCGCGCTCGCGTCGTTCTGCGCGAGCGCGGTGCTCGCGGCGGCGGCAATCAGCGCGCAGGCCATGCGCGCGGAGAACCATGACATCCAGCGAAAGCCGTTGTTTCGACCCATGAATTGCTCCATCAGGTGCGGACGGCTCCGACTGGATCGCGCGCGATCGGGCGATCACGCGCGCCGGGCCGTCAACTGGTTTTGTGCTTCGCCAGCTCCTGATCGCGCAGCTCGCGCCGCAGGATCTTGCCGACATTCGTTTGCGGAAGCTCGTCGCGGAACTCGACGACCTTCGGCACCTTGTAGCCCGTCAGATTCTTGCGGCAATGCGCGATCAACTGCTCCTCGGTGAGGGAAGGATTGCGGCGCACGACAAACACCTTCACGCGCTCGCCCTGCGCGACATCGGGAATGCCGATCGCGGCCACCTCGCGCACGTCCGGGTGCATCGCGATCACGTCCTCGATCTCGTTCGGATACACATTGAAACCCGACACTAAAATCATGTCTTTCTTGCGGTCGATCAGGCGGATATAGCCGCGCCAATCCATCACGCCGATATCGCCCGTGGCGAGCCAGCCGTCTTCGTCGAGCACCTTGGCCGTTTCCTCGGGACGGTTCCAGTAGCCTTTCATCACCTGCGGGCCTTTTACGCACAGCTCGCCCGGCTCGCCGATGTCGGCCCAGCTGCCGTCGTCCTTGCGAAAGCGCACCTGCGTGGACGGCGCGGGCAAGCCGATCGAGCCGTCGAACTCACGCATGTGTTTCAGGTCCACCGGGTTCATCGACACGATGGGAGAGCATTCCGTCAGCCCGTAACCTTCGATGATCGGCTTGCCCGTCACTTCGCGAAAACGGTCGGCGACGGCTTTCTGCATCGCCATGCCGCCCGCCATTGCGAGCTTGAGCTTCGAGAAATCGCGCTGGCGGAACTCCTCGTTGTCGAGAAACGCGTTGTACAGCGTGTTGACGGCCG
Source organism: Paraburkholderia bengalensis (assembly GCF_037126505.1). Taxonomy (NCBI): domain Bacteria; kingdom Pseudomonadati; phylum Pseudomonadota; class Betaproteobacteria; order Burkholderiales; family Burkholderiaceae; genus Paraburkholderia; species Paraburkholderia bengalensis. Next base: position 8,010 of record NZ_JACFYJ010000153.1, on the reverse strand, counting down.
TGATGCCCGTGAAGGTCTCGTGGCGCAGAATCTTCATCACCATCTTCGTGTCGCGCGGATTGGCGATCAGGATGTTGCGTCCGCCGAGCCCCATGAAGATCATCGCGTTCACGGTCAGCGAGTAGATGTGATAAAGCGGCAGCGGCGTGAGCACGGTTTCGACGTCGTCGGTCAGCTGGCCTTCGGCCCAGACCTTCGCCTGCAGCAGATTCGCGACGATGTTCCGGTGCGTGAGCATCGCGCCTTTCGCAACGCCTGTCGTGCCGCCCGTGTACTGCAGGAACGCGAGATCGGCGGGCCTGATCTGCACGGGCGCGAGCGTGCGCCTGTAGCCCGTCGCGAGCGCGTCGAGCAGCGGCACGGCCTGCGGCAGGTTGTACGCGGGCACGAGCTTCTTCACGTGACGCAGCACGAAGTTGATCAGCTTGCCCTTCAGATTGAGGCCGTCCTTCAGCAGATCGCCGAGCGCCGTGACGACGACGTTCTGCACGCGCGTGCCCGCGAGCGAATCCTCGACGGTTTTCGCGAAGTTCTCGAACACGACGATGGTTTGCGCGCCGCTGTCCTTGAGCTGATGCGACAGTTCGCGCACCGTGTAGAGCGGATTCACGTTGACGACCACGGCGCCCGCCTTGAGTGCGCCGAAGAGCGCGACGGGATATTGGAACGTGTTCGGCAGCATGATCGCGACGCGGTCGCCCGGCTTCACGCCGATGCTCTGCAGATAGACCGCGAACGCCGTCGCCTTGCGCGCGAGTTCGCCGTACGTGAGGCTTTCGCCGACGCTCACATAGGCGACGCGTTCGCGAAAGCGCGCTGTGCATTCATCGAAGAACGCGACGACGGACGCATACTGCGACGCGTCGATGTCATGCGGCACGCCGGGCGCGTAGGACGCGTACCAGATGCCGTCGGTGTTCGGCGCGCGCGGCGGCGTCGGTGCCTGCGTTTGACCTTGCGGCTGGGTTTGCGCTTGCGCTCGAGTTTCAGCTTGCGTTTGCGCCTGGGTCGGCGTCCGATGCTCGGTGGTCATGGCGTCTCCTGGATCTTTGGGCGATTGTTGTTGTGTTGTATGTGTCGTGCGCATGAATCGTGCGGGGTCGCGGAAGTGGCCCGGATTCTACCGTTCCAGAATCGCGACGACACCCTGGCCGCCTGCCGCGCAGATCGAAATCAGCCCGCGCGCGGTGCCCGCCGGCTTATCGAGCTGCGCGAGCATTTTCGCGAGTCCCGCGACGATGCGCCCGCCCGTGGCCGCGAACGGATGGCCCGTCGCAAGGGAGCCGCCGTTCACGTTGATTTTCGCGCGATCGATGTCGCCGAGCGCGCCGTCGAGTCCCAGTTGCGTGCGGCAGTACTCGTCGTCTGCCCAGGCCGCGAGCGTGCACAGCACCTGCGCGGCGAACGCCTCGTGAATTTCGTAGAAGTCGAAATCCTGCAACGTCAGGCCCGCGCGTTTGAGCATGCGCGGCACGGCGTACGCAGGCGCCATCAGCAGACCCTCCTTTTTGTCGAAGAAATCGACGGCGGCCGTCTCCGACCAGCTCAGGTACGCGAGCACAGGCAGGTTGTGCGCGGCCGCCCATTCGTCGCTCGCGAGCAGCACGGCCGACGCGCCGTCGGTGAGCGGTGTGGAGTTGCCCGCCGTCATCGTGCCGGCGTCGCGGTCGAACGCGGGTTTCAGCGACGTGAGCTTGTCCAGCGTCAGGTCGCTGCGCAGGTTGTTGTCGCGCGTGAGGCCGCGATAGGGCGTCATCAGATCGTTCAGGAAACCGCGCGCATAGGCTTGCGTCAGCTTGCGATGGCTGTCGTAGGCAAGCACGTCCTGGGCGTCGCGCGAAATGGCCCAGCGCTTGGCCATCAGCTCGCAATGCTCGCCCATCGACAGCCCCGTGCGCGGCTCGCTGTTGCGCGGCAAGAGCGGCTTGAACAACATGCCGGGGCGCAGCTTGCTCAAGGCGCCGACGCGCTGTCCCGCCGACTTGCCGCGATTCGCTTCGAGCAGGATCTTGCGCATCTTCTCGTTGACGCCGATGGGCGCATCCGACGTCGTATCGACGCCGCCCGCGATGCCGGCGTCGATCTGCCCGAGCGCAATCTTGTTCGCCACCAGAATGGCCGCTTCGAGGCCCGTGCCGCAGGCCTGCTGCACGTCGTAGGCGGGGGTTTCCTTCGCCAGCGTGGTCGACAGCAGGGCTTCGCGCGTCAGGTTGAAATCGCGCGAATGCTTGATGACGGCGCCTGCCGCGACTTCCCCGAGGCGTTCGCCATGCAGGTTGTAGCGGTCGATCACTCCTTGTAGCGTGAAGGTCAGCATGTCCTGGTTCGAAGCCGTCGCGTATGCGGTGTTCGAGCGCGCGAACGGAATGCGGTTGCCGCCCAGAATCGCGACGCGGCGCACGGCGGGCAGCGAAAGTGTCTGTGGTTGCTGAGGCATCAGCGGGCTCCCTGGTTGTATCCGCCTCGCGGGCGGCCGTTTGAAGCAGGGTGATACGCCCGGCACCTGCTTCAGAACGAAACGGGCCGGGTCTTGATTCCATCGTCAGAGGCATATTGCGCGGCCCGGCGCGCTTCGCGTGTTACGGGCCATTACGAAGCCTTGCCCGCCTGCGGCGCTCGCGACGGACGGCGTCATTGCAGATTCCACTGAAGGCGGCCGCGCAGGTGAGGCTTGCCGCCTGTTGGATCGCGCACTTCGAACTCGCGCGCCCCAGGCTCGGGCGAGGCCGTCCACAGCGACGCCTCGCCGGGCAGCAGCATCGGCAGTTTGAACTCGCCCGCGAGCGTCGCATCGGCGAGCCGTTTGGGCGGCTGCAGCGCGGCCGCCGTGCGCGCGAGCGTCCACATGCCATGCGCGATCGCGCGCGGAAAGCCGAATGCGCGCGCCGACAGCATCGTCAGATGGATCGGGTTGTAGTCGCCGGACGCCTTCGCGTAGTCGCGGCCCAACTGCGACGGCAGCTGCCAGCGCGCCGCGCGCGCGAGCGCGGCGCCCGTCGCGTCGAGCGGGCTCAGCGGGTCGCCGCTCGCCGCGACGCCGCGCTTCAGATACACGCTGTCGCCGTCCCACACGGCCTCGCCGCGCCGGTAGACGCGCGTCTGCAGCACGAACGCCTGGCCCTTGTCGTGACGCAGCTTCGCGCCGAACTCGACCTCGACGCGCAAGGTGTCGTCGAACGACAGCGGGCGGCGCATGTGCACGCAGTTGGCCAGATGGACGAGGCCGAGCGCGGACCACGGAAACGCGGGGTCTGTCAGCAACAGCAGATGCAACGGAAAGGCGAGCAGATGCGGAAACGTGAACGGAATGCCTTGCTCGGGGAAGAAGCCGCACACGCGCGCGTAGCGTTCGATGGCGACGGAATCGAGCGTCACGGCGGGGCGTACGAGCCGCAGCGCGGGCAAGTCGGTGGGGCGGTGGCGCTGGAAGCCCTTGATCACGCCCGTCGCCGCGCGCGCATACAGCGCGGCGGGCTTGGGTAGTTCCGGCAGCACGACCGTTTTCGTGCGGGTCGCGCCGAACATCGGGCTGGACTCGAAAAAGGCCATGACGCTCACGCTCCTATCAGGCTTTGTCCGCACACTCGCACGATTTGCCCCGTCACGCCCGACGAGCCCGGATGCGCGAGCCATGCGACCGTCTGCGCGACGTCGGCGGGCTGGCCGCCCTGGCTCATCGAATTCATCCGCCGGCCGGCTTCGCGCAACGCGAGCGGCATCTTCGCCGTCATCTGCGTTTCGATGAAGCCGGGCGCGACCGCGTTGATCGTGATGCGGCGCCTGGCGAGAAGCGGCGCCATGCTCTGCACGCGGCCGATCACGCCCGCCTTCGAGGCTGCATAGTTGGTCTGGCCGAGATTGCCCGCGATGCCGCTGATCGACGAAACAGCCACAATTCGCCCGCCGTCGCGCAGCGTGCCCGCTTCGAGCAGCGCGTCGTCGATGCGCTCCTGCGCCGACAGGTTGATGTCGATCACGTCGCGCCATGCCGCCTCGCTCATCTTCGCGATGGTCTTGTCCTTCGTGATGCCCGCGTTGTGCACGAGCACGTCGACGCCGAGTTCGTCGAGCGCTGTCGCGAGTTGAGCGGGCGTCTCGGGCGCGCGATGTCGAGCGCGAGCGCCGTGCCGCCGATCTGGCGCATCGTGGCGTCGAGCGCGCCCGTGGGGGGGCGGAATGTCGACGCCGATCACGTGCGCGCCTTGCGCGGCGAGCACGTTCGCAATGGCCGCGCCGATGCCGCGCGCCGCGCCCGTCACGACGGCGCGCTGGCCCGCGAGCGGCTGGGTCCAGTCGAAGTCGGCCACGAGCGCGTTCGCCGCCGCACCGATTCGCACCGCCTGGCCCGATACATATGCCGAACGCGGCGACAGAAAAAAGCGCAGCGTCGCTTCGAGATTGCTTTCGGCGCCATGGGCGGCATACAGCAGATTCGCCGCGATGCCGCGCCGCGCTTCCTTGCCGAGCGAGCGCACGATGCCTTCGAGCGCGCGTTGCGCCGTCCACTGGCGCGGACTCGCGCAGGCTTCGGGCGGACGGCCGAGCACGATGATGCGGCCGGATTTGTCGAGCGAGCGCAGCGTGTCGTGGAAGAACGTGTAGAGCGTGGCGAGCTGCGCGCTGTTGTCGATGCCGCTCGCGTCGAACACGAGCGCCCACACGCGCGCCTGAACGCCCGCTGCGGGATCGGTGGCTTCGAAGCGGCCCGTCATCAGCCCGTGACGGTTCGCGAGCGGCACCCACAGGCCCGCGCCCGGATGCGCGACACTCGTGATGCCGATATGCGCGATGACGTCGGCGAGGGCATCGAGCAACTGCGGCGCCGGCCCCGCGCCGACAGCGACGATGCCGTCGAACTCGGGCGCGTCGGCCTTGTAGCGGCGCAACACCTCGGGCTTCGGCAAACCGAGCGAGCGTGCGACCCGCGCGCCCAGCGGCGAGTTGACGAAGTTCAGGTAGGAATCGTTCATCTTCTTGGCCCCTGGACCCTCAGCGGATGGCGTCAGTGTGCACGGAGCGTGCGACTTGCCGCAAGTTGCGTCCCGTTTTGGTCAATGGGCGCGCGCTGGTGCCGCTGCCGGCGGCCACATGAGGCAGCCGCCGATGCTGCCGCTGATGAAACCGCCGTTCCCAGCCGCATCACGCGGCCAGTTCCATCGCCTTGTCGAGCGCTTCCTTGCGCCGCTGCAGATCCGCGAGCAGGCCGAAGTCGGCGGGGAAATCGTCGACCTTCACCACCTCGGCGCCGAAGCGCGCGTAGTCGTCGAGCACCGTGCGCTCTTCCTCGTCGATCAGCCCGCGCTGCAGCGCCGCTTCGTTCCAGTCGGCGAGATCGGCGAGACTTTGCGGAAGCGGCTCGATGCGGCCGCGTTTGATCGCCTCGCGCAGCCGCTGTTCGATCTGCGCGACGCGCGGCACCAGCGCGAATGCCAGTTCGCCGTAGCCGATCGTATCGACGGCTGCATGCGGCACGTACGAATCGGCGAGCAGCCGCTCGCGCGTGTCGCCGGGCGTCTGCATCAGCTCGGCGATCGCGCTGCCGAGCGCGTCGGAGGGCGCGCGGTGCGGCAGCCCGAACGGAAACGCGATCACGCGCACGAGGGCGGCGGCGAAGCGGTTCGGATAGTTGCGCAGCACGCCGTCGAGCGCGGTCTGCGCGCGCAGCAGCGCGTCCTCGACGCCCCATTGCACGAGGGGAAGATCGCTCGCGTGGCGGCCCTCGTCCTCGAAACGCTTGAGCGTCGCGGAGATCAGATAGAGCTGCGACAGCACGTCGCCAAGACGCGCCGAAATCCGCTCGCGCCGCTTTAGTTCGCCGCCGAGCGTGAGCATCGAGACATCGGCGAGCAGCGCGAATACCGTCGATAGCCGCGCGGCCGCGCGGTAATACGGCGCGAGCGGCGCGTGCGCGCGCTGCGGCCTCGCGATCAGCCGGCCGCCCGTCACGCCGTGCACGAAACTGCGCACGACGTTCGACAGCGTGAAGCTCACATGCCCGAAGAACGCCGCGTCGAAATCGCGCAAGGCCTTCGCGCGTTCGGCTTCGCGTGTGGCGGCCATTTCCTTGAGTACATACGGATGGCAGCGGATCGCGCCCTGGCCGAAGATGATCAGGCAGCGCGTGAGGATGTTCGCGCCTTCGACGGTGATCGAAATGGGCACCTGCTGATACGCGCGCGCCAGAAAATTGGACGGCCCCATGCAGATGCCTTTGCCCGCGACCACGTCCATGCCGTCGTCGATCACTTCGCGGTTGCGCTCGGTAATGTGGTACTTCGAGATCGCCGAAATGACGGAGGGCTTCTCGCCCAGATCCACCGCCTGCGCCGACAGGCGGCGCGCGGCGTCCATCACGTAGAGGTTGCCGCCCATGCGTCCGAGCGCTTCCTGCACGCCTTCGAACTTGCCGATCGGCGTGCGGAACTGGCGGCGCACGGCCGCATAGGCGCCGACGCCGCGCGCGGCGATCTTCGACATGCCCACGTTCGACGACGGCAGCGAAATCGCGCGTCCCGCCGCGAGGCATTCCATCAGCATGCGCCAGCCGTTGCCGACCTGCGCGCGTCCGCCGATCACCCAGTCGAGCGGGATGAACACGTCGTTGCCGGAGTTCGGGCCGTTCTGGAACACGGCGTTCAGCGGCCAGTGGCGACGTCCGATGTTCACGCCCGGGTGGCTGGTCGGAATCAGCGCGCAGGTGATGCCGGGTTCGTCGTCGGGGCCGAGCAGGTGGTCGGGATCGAGCGCGCGAAACGCGAGCCCGAGCACCGTCGCGATCGGGCCGAGCGTGATGTAGCGCTTGTTCCATGTGACGCGAAAGCCGAGCGTCTCGCGTCCTTCGAAGGTCCCTTTGCAGACGATGCCGACATCGGGAATCGCCGCCGCGTCGGAGCCTGCGTACGGACTCGTCAGCGCGAAGCAGGGGATGTCGTCGCCGCGCGCGAGACGCGGCAGATAGTGGTTCTTCTGCGCGTCGGTGCCGTAGTGCAGCAGCAGTTCGGCGGGACCGAGCGAGTTCGGCACCATCACCGAGACAGCCGCCGCCGAACAGCGCGTCGCGAGCTTCATGATGACCTGCGAATGCGCGTACGCGGAGAACGCCTTGCCGCCGTACTGCTTCGGAATGATCATGCCTAGAAAGCCCTTGTCCTTGACGAACTGCCACGCTTGCGGCGACAAGTCCTGCCAGACGGCCGTGGTCTCCCAGTCGTTGGCAAGATCGCACAGCTGCTCGCATTCGTTGTCGAGAAACGCCTGCTCGTCGGCCGTCAGCTTCGCCGGACCGTAGCCGAGCAGCGTGTCCCAATGCGGACGTCCGGAGAAAAGGGCGGCGTCCCACCAGACGGTGCCCGCCTCGATCGCGTCGCGCTCGGTCGGCGACATGTCGGGCAGGGTCTTGCGGAACGCGTCGAGCACGCGGGCGCTCAGCCACGCGCGGCGCAACGGCTTGATGGTCAGCGCGAGCGCGGGCAACACCAGCATGACGGCGAGCACGATGCTCGCCGTCGGGCTGGTTGCGTGCGCGAGCGCTACGCCCGCGACCCAGACGGCGACAAACGCGAGCCACCACACGGCGTGCGCCTGCGCGTAGATCAACGCGCCCGTAACGACGATCAGCGCAACGATGAACCACGTCATGGCGATGCCTCCTTTGGATGCCGATGGGCGAGCGCGTCGCGCAATGCGAGGCAGGCTCGCCTGTTTCTGCGTGTGCCGGTTGCGCGGTGCCCGCCGTCGTTCTTCGCAGCCTGTGTGCCTGCGGGACCGAGAAGGGCGTCTAATGCGCGGGCTGCGCGCCATCGTCCGCGTTCGCTCGACTGCTCCCGCATTCTCTCTTTTGCCGGCGCCCCCGCTTTCCGGGTAGACCGTTGGGCGCGCGAACCGCGACCCGACGCGTCGTCGCCTCAGCCCTGCGCCGTGTAACGCGTGAATGGCGCCCGTGCGTGGAGCTGGCGGCTGGCCGTGTGCGCCGGCTCGACGGTCGAGGCCGCATCGGTGCGGCGCACGGCG
>NZ_JACFYJ010000152.1:0-13368 GCF_037126505.1 Paraburkholderia bengalensis | reverse complement strand
GGCCGCTTTCCATGCGCCGAACAACCAGCCTGACCCGATGATCGAACCGAGTCCCGTCAGCATCAGCGCAAACGGGCCGATGTGCCGTTGAATTGAACTTTTCACGTCTTCTCCTGTGACGACCAGTCAGCGCAAGCGCTGGCGCCGGTCCCATGCTATCTGAAACACGCCGCTGCCGCGGCCAAGGGACACGGCTCGAAAGTCACTCAAAAGACTAAGGGCATACGGCGAGTAGTCGCGAGACGATTGCGGGTTACCCAAGGTGCAACCGGTCGCACGCGCGGTAGTTTAACGGTTGCACCGTTGCGATGCAGGCAAAATCGCTCGTTCCCTACAAAAAAATCGGAAAAATAGCAAGCTTTGTAAGCAACATCCGGCTATGGATATCCCCGAGCGATATGAGGATTTAACGATTACGGTTGACCTGCTCTCAAAATGCCCGTATAAAGGACGGGCAGGATTTCAAGCGGCGAGTGAATTGGTTCTTTCGTAGTTCGCCCATCAACGGTACTCCGGTTGGTCCCATTACCCTTCCTTGATTTTCATGCACACTCTGGCCGCGGCCGTTCGGCTTAGGCTTATTCACCATTTTTAGGAAAAAGTAATATGGAAACCGGTACCGTCAAGTGGTTCAACGACGCTAAGGGCTTTGGCTTCATTACGCCGGACGGCGGCGGCGAAGATCTGTTCGCGCATTTCTCGGAAATCCGCGTCGAAGGCTTCAAGACGCTGCAGGAAAACCAAAAGGTTACCTACGACGTCAAGACGGGCCCGAAGGGCAAGCAAGCCGCTAACATCAAGCCGGCCTAAGCTTAGCTTCCTTTAGGAACGCAAAAAACCCCGCCTAGGCGGGGTTTTTTGTTGGTTGCCGCTAATCCGTATTTCGGCACGCAAGCCGAAATCTTTATCGGCTCTTCATTACCGGAAAACACGCCGGGCATGAATACCCAAGCCAGTCGCGACACTGGCGAGCCGGTCGCCGAATACAGGGCGTGCATCGGGGAACGCCGCAGCCAGCGCACCCGACAGAAACGCCAGCCCCGTCGAACCGCCCGTGAAGTACAGCGCGTCCACCTCGCGCGGCGCGACGCCTGCTCGCCGCACGGTATCGCGCGCCGCGTCCACGATGCGCTGCGTCTCGTCCTTGCCCGCCGCAATCAGTTGTGCCTCGTCGAATGCGAGGCGCAGATCTTCTTCGACGATCTCCAGATCGATCATCGTCTCGCCGCCCGCCGCCACGCCGATCTTCGCTTCTTCGGCGAGCGCCGCGAGCGCATGACCGAAGCGCCGCTCGACGACACGCATCAGCCTGTCGTGATGCCGCGGGTTCGAATACAGATGCCGCATGAAACCGAGTTCCGACACCCGCTTAGGCGTATAGATCGTGTTGATCAGATGCCAGGTGGCGAGATCGAAGTAAATGCGGTTTGGCACCTCGCGGCCTTCGGGATCGAGCGACTGATAGCCGAGTTCGCGCAGAATCGTCGCTAGCTCGACCCGGCGGTCGAAATCCGTCCCCGCGACGTGCACGCCGTGGTGCGCCAGCACGTCGTCCTTGCGCTCGAGGTGCTTCATCCGCTCCGGCCCGACGCGCACCAGCGAGAAGTCCGACGTGCCGCCGCCGATATCCGCGACCAGCACGAGGCCTTCCTGCGTCAGATGCGCTTCGTAGTCGAAGGCAGCGGCGATCGGCTCATACTGGAAGTGAATTTCCTGCAGACCGACGGAGCGCGCGGCCGCCTCGAGCTGGCTCTGCGCAAGCTGGTCGGCGCGCGGGTCGTCGTCGACGAAAAAGACGGGCCGCCCCAGCACCGCGCGGCTGATCGGCGCGCCCGCCACCTGCTCCGCGCAGCGCTTCAGGTGCGTGACGAAAATCGCGATGACGTCGGTGTACTTGATTGCGGAGCCGTCGCCGAGATCGGTCGTGTTGTCGGCGAGCGCGGAGCCGAGAATGCTCTTCATCGAGCGCATCAGCCGGCCGTCGAAGCCGTCGATATACGCCTCGAGCGCCGCCCGGCCGTACGTCCGCGTGTTTTCGTCGGTGTTGAAGAAGACGGCCGTCGGCAGCGTCGTGTAGGCGCCTTCGACGGGCGCCAGCCTCAGCGCCGCCTGATCGCCCGGCGAGCCGCCGACAGGGACGGCCACTGCCGAATTAGACGTGCCGAAGTCGATCGCGCAATAGGTCATGGCAGGGTTCGCCGCTCGCGCCGGCGCGCACAGAAAGAGGACGGGCTTTGTAACATGAAAGCAGTGACACCATCAACCGGCGGCGACCCGGCCTGCTACCCGCGCCGGGGAATGCAATTTGCTCTGTCGAATGGTCGCGCCGCGCTCGAATGAATCCGACAGGATACGCCGTTCGCTCGCCGGCTTACAGAAACGCCAAAAAACCGTCCGTCGAGGCAATCCGATGCACGAACCTTCCGCCGCCACGATTCGCGCCGAGCCGGCCGGCATCGTCGAAACCGATCTGCCGTCGCGGCTCGACCGCCTGCCGTGGGGCCGCTTCCATTCGCTGATCGTCGTCGCGCTCGGCGTGACGTGGCTGCTCGACGGGCTGGAGGTGACGCTGGCGGGATCGGTGGCGAGCGCGCTGAAATCGAGCGCGGTGCTGCGCTTCTCGAACGCCGACGTCGGACTGGCGGGCAGCGCGTACATCGCCGGCGCGGTGCTCGGCGCGCTGGGCTTCGGCTGGCTGACCGACCGGCTCGGACGGCGCAAGCTGTTCTTCATCACGCTCGCGCTGTATCTTGCCGCGACGGCGGCGACCGCCTTCTCGTGGAATCTCGCGAGCTTTCTCGTGTTCCGCTTTCTGACGGGCGCGGGCATCGGCGGCGAGTACACGGCGATCAACTCGACGATTCAGGAATTCACGCCCGCGCGCGTGCGCGGCCACACTGATCTCGCCATCAACGGCACGTTCTGGGTCGGCGCGGCGCTCGGCGCGATCGGCTCGCTGGTGCTGCTCGACCCGCATCTGCTGCCCGGCGACGGGGGCTGGCGCGCGTGCTTTTTCATCGGCGCCGTTCTGGCGCTGGCGATCCTGCCGATGCGCGCCTGGGTTCCCGAAAGTCCGCGCTGGCTGCTCACGCACGGCGAGGAGAAGGAGGCGCGCGAAATCGTCGAAGGCATCGAGGCGCGCTTTCGCGACGAGCGTCACGAACTCGCCGACGACGGGCTCCTGCGTCTGCGCCTGCGCGCCCGCGAGCGCACGACGTTGCGCGAGGTCGTCCACACGCTGTTCACGCTGCACCGGCGCCGCGCGCTGGTGGGGTTGTCGCTGATGACGGCGCAGGCGTTCTTCTACAACGCGATCTTCTTCACGTACGCGCTCGTGCTGACCGACTTCTACCAGGTGCCGGGCGATCATGTCGGCTGGTACATCCTGCCGTTCGCGCTCGGCAATTTCGCGGGGCCGCTGCTGATGGGCAGGCTGTTCGATGTGATCGGCCGCCGCAAGATGATCGCCGTGACGTACGCAATGTCCGCCATCCTGCTGACGTTGAGCGGCTATCTGTTCGAGCAGCACCTGCTCACCGTGACGACGCAGACGATTTGGTGGATGGTGATCTTCTTCTTCGCGTCATCGGCGGCGAGTTCGGCGTATCTGACCGTCAGCGAATCGTTCCCGCTCGAAATCCGCGCGCTCGCGATCGCCGTGTTCTACGCATTCGGCACGGCGCTCGGCGGCATCGCGGGGCCGGCGTTCTTCGGGCGGCTGATCGATACGGGGCAGCGCAGCGAGGTGTTTTCCGGCTATCTGGTCGGCTCGGCGCTGATGCTGGCTGCCGCCGTAATCGCGGCGATCTGGGGCGTGGACGCGGAGCGGCGCTCGCTGGAGAGCGTCGCCACGCCGTTATCCGCGGTCGACGACGAATAACGGTCGCATGACGGCGCGCAACGACAAGGGACGGCAGCGCCATAAAAAACGCGGCCCGTAGGCCGCGCTGCTTGCGTCGAATCGAAGCGCGCGATGGGAGCGCGCGATCAAGGCGGGCGAAGGCTCAGAACGCCTTGTTCCACGCCCCCGCAAACGCGACGTCACCGAGCGGCGCCCGCGTACGAACCGACTTCTCGCGCTCGCGCAGAACCGGGTCGAGCTTGTCGACATCGCCGTAATGACCGAGCGAAATCATCGCGATCACCTCGACGTCGTCCGGCACGGCGAACGCCTTGCGGAACGCCTTGACGTCGAAGCCGCTCATCTGATGCGCAGCGAGCCCCAACGCATGCGCCTGCAGCACCAGCGACAGCGCGGCCGCGCCCGCGTCGTATGGCGCGCAGCGGTTCACCTCGCCCTTCGGCGTCAGCGTGTGCGCCGTCACGCAGATCAGCACGGGCGCGTTGCCGTTCCAGCCCTGATTGAACGGCACGAGCGTATCGAATGCCTTCTTGAACGCGACTTCGTTGGCGGTGCGGTCGAACACCAAGAAGCGCCACGGCTGCAGGTTGTACGACGAGGGCGCCCAGCGCGCCGCCTCGAGCACCGTGCGCAACTGTTCGCGGCTGATCGGCTCGTTCGAATACGCGCGCGGGCTCCAGCGTCCGGCGATCAGTTCATGAATGGGAACGTCGGTGGGTGCGGGTTTGTTGGTCATGCGCATCTCTCGGTCGAAATTCACGATGGTCGGGCGACGGCCCGAGGGCTCACTAGCATAACCCGAGCCGCCGCATTCCCGCCGTCCAGGTCGCGCAGATGCAAATCGCGCCAGCGCATGAAGAAACGCGCCGCGGCACGTGAAGCCGCAGCGCGTTTTTCTGGCGCTTGGAATCGGAACGCGTGGTCACCGCGTCAGCCGATGCGTCAGCGGATCCGTCAGACCGCCTGCGCCGCCACGGTGCGCTCGCCGCGATTGATCCGCAGCACGATCACCGACGCGACGATACACAAGCCGCCCGAAATCATCGACGCGACGGTGTAGGTGCCGAGGCTCGCGCGCAGCATGCCCGCGCCGAGCGCCGCGAACGCCGCGCCGAGCTGGTGCCCCGCGACCACCCAGCCGAACACGACGGGCGCCGATTCCTTGCCGTAGACATCGGTGGCGAGACGCACCGTCGGCGGCACGGTCGCGATCCAGTCGAGGCCGTAGAACACGGCGAACAGCGGCAAGCCGAAGAAGTCGATGCCGAACGCGTGCGGCAGATACATCAGCGACAGCCCGCGCAGCCCGTAGTACCAGAACAGCAGCACGCGCGCGTTGAAGCGGTCCGACAGCCAGCCCGACAGCGTCGTGCCGAACAGATCGAAAATGCCCATCGCCGCGAGCAGCGACGCGCCCTGCACTTCCGTCATCCCGTAATCGCCGCACATCGCGATCAGGTGCGTGCCGACGTAACCATTCGTGCTCGCGCCGCAGATAAAGAAGCTGAAGAACAGCAGCCAGAAGTCGCGCGTCTTGCTCGCCATCGCCAGCGTGCCGAACGCGATTGCGAGCGGATTCTGCTTGCTGGCGTCGGATTTGACGGGCGCGTCGGCGGGTTCGCCGAACGGGCGCAGCGCCATGTCGGCGGGACGCTCGGGCAACAGGAACGCGACCAGCGGCAACACCACGGCCGCCGCGCCCGCGACCGTCCAGACGACGGGCCGCCAGCCGTGATGTTGCGCGATGGCCGCGAGCAACGGCAGGAACACCAGCTGGCCCGTCGCCGAACTCGCCGTGAGCATGCCCATCACGAGACCGCGATGCGTGGTGAACCAGCGGTTCACGACCGTCGCCGACAGCGTCAGCGCGGCGACGCCCGTCGCGCCGCCCACCATCACGCCCCAGACCAGGATCATCTGCCACGGATGCGTCATCAGCGACGACAGCGCGACGCCTGCCGCCATCGTGCCGAGCGCGACGAGGAGGGTCGGGCGCACGCCGAAACGCTGCATCGCCGCCGCAGCGAACGGGCCCATCAGCCCGTACAGCGCGATGTTCACCGAAATCGCCAGCGAGATCGTCGCGCGGCTCCAGCCGAAGTCGTGCTCGAGCGGCACCATCATCACGCTCGGCGTCGCGCGCGTGCCGGCCGCCGCCAGCAACACCAGAAAGACCACTGCCACGGCCAGCCAGCCGTAGTGGAAACGTCCACCTATTATTCTTGCTGCCCAGTTCATCCGTTCTCCAGAGATTTCCCGCCGCCGCACCGCCATGACGCCGATGCCCGCCGCATCTTATTGCATCTGATTATTACCGGCTTCGTAAAGGTTTTGTGACTGACCTGTCACAATGGGTCTTGCGATCTTAGTTACCGGTCAGTAACATGTCAAGGCGTCTATTTCGTCGAGCACCCCGCCATGACCCAGTCCGAAACCAGCAAACCCGCGTCGGGTCGGCGCGCGCAGACGGCCGGCTCCGAGGCGCAACAGCATCTGCTGCGCGCCGCCGCCGAGCTGTTCTACAACGAAGGCGTGCGTGCCGTGGGCGTCGACGCCGTCGTCGAGCGGGCGGGCGTCAACAAGATGAGTCTGTATCGGCAGTTCTCTTCGAAGGACGATCTGGTGGTCGCTTATCTCGAACAGTCTGATGAGCGCTTTTTCACGCGCTTCGACGAAAGCCTCGCCAAATATCCCGGCGAGCCGAAGAAACAGTTGCTGCAATATATCGACGATCTGTCGCGGCGGGCGTCGAAGGACAACTATCGCGGCTGTCCGTTCGTCAATGTGTCGGCGGAATTTCCGGACCCGTCGCACCCTGCGCGCGTGTGCGTGCTCAACAACAAGACGAAACTGATGCAGCGGCTCGGCGAGTTGTGCGCGGCAGCCGGCGCGCGCGATCCGGCGCAACTCGCGAACGGGCTCGCGCTGCTGATCGAGGGCATCTATGCGTCGAGCCAAACGTACGGCGCCGGCTGCGGACCGATCCAGGTCGCCCCGCTGGTGGCCCGGCAACTGATCGAGCTGGCATGTTCGAACGCGCCGGTAAAATAGCGCTTTTGCCCTTTGCGTTCCCGCTCGCACCGCCATGCCTTCCACGCCGCACAGTTCGCACGACGCCATCCTCGACGCCACGCGCCACTGGCTGAAGCGCGCCGTAATCGGGCTGAACCTGTGCCCGTTCGCGAAGGCCGTGCACGTCAAGAACCAGATCCGCTACGCGATCAGCGAAGCGACCGGCATGGAAGGCGTGCTAACCGATCTGGAAACCGAGTTGCGCACGCTGGCGCACGCCGATCCCGCCGACCTCGACACGACGCTGCTGATCATCCCGCACGCGCTCGCCGATTTCCTCGACTACAACGATTGCCTGTTCTTCGCCGACCGCATGCTCAAGCAGATGCGGCTGGAAGGCACGCTTCAGATCGCGAGCTTCCACCCGCAGTATCAGTTCGAGGGCAGCCACCCGGACGATATCGAGAACTACACGAACCGCGCGCCGTATCCGATCCTGCATCTGCTGCGCGAGGCGAGCATCGAGCGTGCGGTCGAAGCCTTTCCGGATGCGGCGGACATCTACGAGCGCAACGAGGAAACGATGCGCCGTCTCGGTACGGAAGGCTGGCGCAAGTGGATGAGCGAACCCGCCCAAGACTGACGGGGCGCGAACTGGCAGCCCGTCAGGCTGCCGCTTCGACGAAGAACCGCTCGCGCAGTTCGGCGATGCCGAGCGTATCCATCACTTCATTGAGCCGCTCGGCGGGGCGCCGGCGCGGCAGATCTTTAAAGGTCGCGACGATCAGCTCGTTCTTCATCGAGTGTTCCCAGCCGACCAGTTCCGTCACGTTGACCTGATAGCCGTGCGCCTCCAGTTGCAGGCAGCGCAGCACGTTGGTGATCTGGCTGCCGAATTCGCGCGTATGCAGCGGATGCCGCCAGATTTCCGTCAACGCATTGGCCAGCGACTTGCCTTTGTTCCTGCGCAGCACGCCCGCCACTTCCGCCTGGCAGCACGGCACGACGACGATGTATTTCGCATGCTTTTCCAGCGCGAAGCGGATGGCATCGTCGGTGGCCGTGTCGCACGCGTGCAGCGCCGTCACGATGTCCACCTTCGGCGGCAGTTTGTCCGACACGATCGAGTCGGCTACAGAAAGATTGAGAAACGACATGCCCTTGAAGCCGAGCCGCTGCGCCAGCTCCTGCGACTTCGAGACGAGTTCTTCTCGCGTCTCAATGCCGTAGATATGCGAGTTATCCCGCAGTTCCTTGAAGAACAGGTCGTACAGAATAAAGCCCAGATAGGACTTGCCCGCGCCGTGATCGACGAGGGTCAGTTCGCCGTTGGTCTGCTTCAGGTCCGAAAGCAGCGGTTCGATGAACTGAAACAGGTGATAGACCTGCTTCAGCTTGCGGCGGCTGTCCTGGTTCATCTTGCCGTCGCGCGTGAGGATATGGAGTTCCTTGAGCAGTTCGACGGATTGATTGGGACGGACTTCGTGAGTTTTGGAAGACATCGGATGAGCATGTCAGCGATCGCATCGCGAACGTGCGACAGGTGACGGAAAAAGGAAAAAGTGTCTGTCAGTTTACCCAAAGCGCGCAGCACGGGCCCGGTTTTACCGCGTCGACGGCGGCATCTCGCCCGGTTGGACGATTTCGCGCAGTAGTGCGTCCGATTCCGAACCAGCAGGCAAGCGCGTTGCGCTGGTCGCAAAAGCAGTCGTCTGTCGCGAGCCGGATAAAGCCCCGCCGAGGGCTCGGCGGCTCGCGGGATGCATAACCAAAGACAAGCTACCGGTTGCTGCAGCGTCGAGACATCACCCGGTATGCGTAGGGGAGGTCGGACCGAGACCACGGTTCGAACGTAACGTAACCTGAAGCGCGGCGGAACGGGAACGAAGCGCGCTCGGATCTGATGAGGCGGCAAATGGATACGACACCCAACGGAAACGCCGAGCAGAAGTTTCAGGAGCTCATGGCGAAACTGCTGGCCGCGCCCGAGTGGACGGAAAAGCAGCAGCTTGAGCTCGAAATGGCGCGCGACATCTCGGTCGAGATGCTGCGCCTCGCTGAAGCCATGCGCGACGGCAGCGTCGACATGGAGACGTGCCTGACCCTGCTCAAATACGCGAAAGTGCTGGACTTCGTGATGACGACGCTCGCGTCGCGCCGCGACATCAAGCCTCAGACGCTGCGCGTGATCTTCAAACTGGCTGGACTCAAGGTCGACGAAGCCTATCCGGGCTGAGTCCGTCGATGGCTGCGCAGGGCGCCGCGCAGCCGCTTCAGCGGTGGTCGACAGCGGCTCGGGCCCCTATGCGTCGGGCTTTGGCCGGTTTCTGGCGTTTTCGCATCGACATGCCGGTCAAACCGATCAGCCGAACGCGCCGATCCCTCCTCCGCCGCGCTTCTTCTCTACCGCTTCAAACGCGTCATCAGCCGCGCGAACGACGCTTTCAGATGCCGCTGCATCGCCGCGTGCGCCTGCACGGGATCGCGGGCTTCGAGCGCTTCCAGCACGGCGCGATGTTCTTCGAGCGCGACGGCCCATGTGTCGTCGGCTTCGAAATGCACGCGCATCTTGCTCGATAGCGGGCTGTGCCGCTCGTCGAACAACCCGGCGACCGTGCGCACCAGCACGTCGTTGCCCGACATCTGCGCGATACACACGTGGAATTCGCGGTCGGCGGCCGTGGGAATCTGGCCGTTCGCGACCTCGTCGGCCATCCGGTCGTACAGCGCGCGCAGCGCCTTGAGCGCCTTCGGCTTCGCGAACGGCGCGACGCTCGCGGCCAGCGCGCCTTCGATCAACGCGCGCGCCTCCATGATCTCGCGCGGACTTTCGCCGAGCTTGTCGGGATCGGGCGCCGGCGCAACGGGCGACGCGTCCGTCACGTAGACGCCCGAGCCCATGCGGATCTCGACGCGCCCTTCCAGTTCGAGCGCGACGAGCGCCTCGCGCACCGTCGGCCGCGACACGCCCAGCGTCTGCGCCAGATCGCGCTCGGGCGGCAACCGGCCATTCGCCACAAAGCCCGGCTGCGCAATCAGCGCGCGCAGTTTGTCAGCGATCTGCAGATAGAGACGACGGCTTTCGACGGGTTTGACGGACACACAGGCTCCTGCTTCTAGGTCGCGCGAGACCGGCCGCATCCGGCCCGCGTCGGAAAACGAGCATTGTAATCAGCCATGCCGCGCGCGGGATGCCCGGACGGATTGCGACCGGAATCACCGACAATTGGCTTGACCACTTGTCCATTCGGCTTCTATTATCGTCCACTGGTCAGGCCGGAATTCAATAAGCACCCAGGAAACACATGTCGTACCCGCAGTCCCGCCGCCAGAGCAGGACGCAGACAGGCAGCACCGCCACGCGCCGCAGCACGAGCGCAGGAAAGCGACACCGGCCCGGCATCGCCGGCGGCGCACACCATACGACAGATGCCGCCAATGGAGGAGACGTTGTCATGAGGAAAATGCGGTGGGTAGTGATCCTTCTATGCTTTCTCGCGATCGCCGTGAATTACATCGACCGCGCGAATCTGGCCGTCGCGGCGCCCGAAATCGAAAAAGCGCTCGGCATCGGGCCGGCGCAGATGGGCTTCATCCTGAGCGGCTTTTTCTGGACCTATGCGCTGATGCAGATGCCGTTCGGCTGGTTCGTCGACCGCGTGGGCGCGCGCATTGCGTTGCCGCTCGCCGTCGGCTGGTGGTCGGTGTTCACGGCGGGGACGGCCGCGGCGACGAGCGTCGCCGGAATGTTCGGCTGCCGGCTGATGCTCGGCGTCGGCGAAGCGGGTGCGTATCCGTCGTGCGCGAAGCTCGTCAGCCAATGGTTCAAGCCGTCGCAGCGCGCGCTCGCGACGAGTATTTTCGATAGCGGCTCGCGCGTCGGCTCCGCGCTGTCGATTCCCGTCGTCGCGCTGATCATCGGCACGATGGGCTGGAAGGCGTCGTTCATCATCACGGGGCTGATCGGCGCGCTGTGGATACTCGGCTGGGTCGTGATCTACCGCAGCCCGGCGCACGGCGACATGACGGGCGAAACCGACATCGTGCCCGACACCCGCGCCGAACGCGCCGCCGACAAGGTCACGTGGCGCTCGCTGTTTCGCCACCGCACGCTGTGGGGCATGATGCTCGGCTTCTTCTGCCTGAACTTCGTCATCTACTTTTTCATCACCTGGTTTCCGAGCTATCTGGTGCAGACGCGCGGCTTCTCGCTGAAGTCGCTCGGCACGCTCGGCATGATTCCCGCACTGATGTCGATTCCGGGCGGCTGGATCGGCGGGCTGGTGTCCGATGCGCTGTTCCGGCGCGGCTGGAGCCTCACGGCGGCGCGCAAGACGTGCATGGTCGGCGGCATGCTGCTGTCCTCGGTCATCACGCTGTCGGCGTTCACGTCGAACGTGTATCTGATGCTCGCGTTCTTCGGCATCTCGTACGGCAGCCTCGCGTTCGCCGCCGCCAGCATCTGGTCGCTGCCCGCCGATGTCGCCCCCACGCCGCGCCATGTCGCATCGATCAGCGGCATCCAGAACTTCGCATCGAATCTCGCGGGCATCGTCATCACGACCTTCACAGGCGTGATGGTCGCGCTGACCAAGGGCTCGTTCACGATTCCGCTCGTCGTCGCGGGCGGCTTCTGCTTTCTCGGTGCGTTCAGCTATCTTGTGATCGTCGGCCGCATCGAACCGCTGCCCGCCGAGCGCGAACGCCCCTGGCTGCCGGATGGCGCGACGGAAGGCGCACAGCGCACGCACGTCTGATCCGTATTGTTTCGCTTGACTGGCTCTTCAAAAGGCACCGAATCATGTCCACAGCAACTGCAACCGTGCCGACGGCGCACGTCACCATCCGTCTCCATCCCAACGACGACGTCATCGTCGCGACGCGCCAGCTCATGCCGGGCACGCGCATCGAAGGTGAAGACCTGCTGGTGACGGGCCTGATTCCGCCCGGCCACAAGATCGCGACGCGCGCGATCGCGAAGGGCGAGCCCGTCAAGCGCTACAACCAGATCATCGGCGTCGCGCGCGAGGCGATCGCGCGCGGCCAGCACGTGCACACGCACAATCTCGGCATGGCCGAGTTCGCGCGCGACCACGCGTTCGGCGCCGATCTGCATCCGCTCGCGCCCGTCAGCGAGCCCGCGCATTTCATGGGCATCCGGCGCGCCGACGGGCGGGTCGCGACGCGCAACTACATCGGCATCCTGACCAGCGTGAACTGCTCGGCGACCGTCGCGCGCGCGATCGCCGATCATTTCCGGCGCGACGTACATCCGGAAGAACTCGCGGATTTTCCGAACGTCGACGGCGTGATCGCGCTGACGCACGGACTCGGCTGCGGCATCGATCTGCGCGGCGAAGGCATGGCGATCCTGCAGCGCACGCTGGCGGGCTATGCGGCGCACCCGAACTTCGCGTCGGTGCTGTTCGTCGGGCTGGGTTGCGAGACGAACCAGATTGGCGGCGTGCTCGAATCGGCCGGTCTCGCCGACAACACCGCGCAACTGCGCAGTTTCACGATCCAGGACAGCGGCGGCACGCGCAAAACCATCGAGCGCGGCATCGCGATGGTGCGCGAGATGCTCATCGACGCGAACCGCGCGGTGCGCGAAAAAGTGAGCGCGTCGCATCTGATCGTCGGTTTGCAGTGCGGCGGTTCGGACGGCTACTCGGGCATCTCGGCGAATCCTGCCTTGGGCGCGGCTGTCGATCGGCTCGTACGGCACGGCGGTACCGCGATCCTTTCGGAGACGCCCGAAGTCTATGGCGCCGAGCATCTGCTGACGCGCCGCGCCGTGAGCCGCGAGGTCGGCGAGAAGCTGCTGGCGCGCATCGCGTGGTGGCAGGACTATTGCGCGCGTAACGGCGCCGCGCTTGACAACAATCCGTCGGCGGGCAACAAGGCGGGCGGACTGACGACGATTCTGGAGAAATCGCTCGGCGCGGTGGCGAAAGGCGGCACGACGAATCTCGTCGACGTGTACGAATACGCGCAGCCGATCCGCGCAAAAGGCTTCGTGTTCATGGATTCGCCCGGCTACGACCCGATGTCGGCGACGGGCCAGGTCGCGTCGGGCGCGAACCTGATCTGCTTCACGACGGGGCGCGGCTCCGCGTATGGCTGCGCGCCGTCGCCGTCATTGAAGCTCGCGACGAACACCGCGCTGTGGGACCGGCAGGCCGACGACATCGACATCAACTGCGGCGGCGTGATCGACGGCACGGCGACCATCGATCAGCTCGGCGCCGATATTTTCCAGATGATGCTCGACTGTGCGTCGGGCACGCCCTCGAAAAGCGAACTGCACGGCTATGGGCAAAACGAGTTCGTGCCCTGGCAGGTTGGCGTCGTGACCTGAACGCCCGTCGCCGGACGCCGGTCTCCCGGCGCCGTGGGCCTTCCCTGGACACCATGACGGAATCGTTATCGGCAAGCGCGGGCGCGCGCGAAGTTATCAGCGCTCGCGTCGATCGCACTGCGATTGCCGAGCATGA
>NZ_JACFYJ010000151.1:0-13569 GCF_037126505.1 Paraburkholderia bengalensis | reverse complement strand
AACGCGCACAGACCGGCGCGTTGCCGTGTGAAGTGTGGGGACGTTGAGGGCCCGTGGGAAACGACACGGGCTGGCGGTGTGAGCGGCTTTCTTTTGCCTACTTTTCTTTGCCGCTGCAAAGAAAAGTAGGTGCCGCCCCGCACAGGGGCAACGCCCGCGCCGCGTAGGCGCAACGCGGATGCCCGCGCAAAGGGCAAACCTACACCGGCAACGCCCGCGCCGCGCGGGCGCAACGCGGATGCCCGCGCCGCGCGGGCGCAACGCGGATGCCCGCGCAAAGGGCAAACCTACACCGGCAACGCCCGCGTCCAGCACGCGCCACGCGGATGCCCACGCAAAGGGCAAACACATCAATCAAACACCGCAAACGCAATACCAGCCCAAAAAGCCCGCCTGGCGCAAGGCAAAGGCAAAGGCAACCCCCACCCCCTACAAAAAGCGTCGCAGACACAAGAAGTACAATACCGTCTCTGCCCCGAGGCGCGCGCCAAAACCGGCCCGCAGCGCCCGGACGCTGCCAAACTGCAACCCCAAACTCTCAAGCAAATGGCCCAATACGTCTTCACCATGAACCGGGTCGGCAAAATCGTGCCGCCCAAGCGTCAAATCCTGAAAGACATCTCGCTGTCGTTCTTCCCCGGCGCGAAAATCGGCCTGCTCGGCCTGAACGGCTCGGGCAAGTCCACGCTGATCCGAATCATGGCCGGCGTCGACAAGGACATCGAAGGCGAAGCCACGCCGATGCCGAACCTGAACATCGGTTATCTGCCGCAGGAGCCGCAACTCGATCCGCAAAAGACCGTGCGCGAAGCCGTCGAGGAAGGCCTCGGCGACGTGTTCCAGGCGCAAAAGAAACTCGATGAAATCTACGCCGCGTACGCCGAGCCGGACGCCGACTTCGACGCGCTCGCCGCCGAACAGGCGAAGTACGAAGCGATCCTCGCCACGTCGGACGGCGGCAGTCCCGAGCAGCAGCTCGAAGTCGCCGCCGACGCCCTGCGCCTGCCGCCGTGGGACGCGAAAATCGAGCATCTGTCGGGCGGCGAAAAGCGCCGCGTCGCGCTGTGCAAGCTGCTGCTCGAGAAGCCCGACATGCTGCTGCTCGACGAACCCACCAACCACCTCGACGCCGAATCCGTCGAATGGCTGGAGCAGTTCCTGACGCGCTTCCCGGGCACCGTCGTCGCCGTGACGCACGACCGCTACTTCCTCGATAACGCCGCCGAGTGGATTCTCGAACTCGACCGCGGCCACGGCATTCCGTGGAAGGGGAACTACAGCAGCTGGCTCGACCAGAAGGAAGACCGCCTGAAGCAGGAAGAAGCGAGCGAATCCGCGCGCCAGAAGGCGATCAAGAAGGAACTGGAATGGGTGCGCCAGAACCCGAAGGGCCGTCAGGCGAAATCGAAGGCGCGTATCGCGCGCTTCGAGGAGCTGAACAGCCAGGAGTACCAGAAGCGCAACGAAACGCAGGAAATCTTCATTCCCGTCGGCGACCGCCTCGGCAATGAAGTGATCGAGTTCAGGAACGTCAGCAAGTCGTATGGCGACCGTCTGCTGATCGACGACCTGAGCTTCAAGATTCCGGCGGGCGCGATCGTCGGCATCATCGGGCCGAACGGCGCCGGCAAATCGACGCTGTTCCGCATGCTCACGGGCAAGGAACAGCCGGATTCGGGCGAAATCGTGCAAGGGCCGACCGTCAAGCTGGCTTACGTCGATCAGAGCCGCGATGCGCTCGACGGCTCGAAGACGGTGTTCGAAGCGATTTCCGGCGGCGCCGACGTGCTCACCGTCGGCAGGTACGAGACGCCGTCGCGCGCGTATATCGGCCGCTTCAACTTCAAGGGCGGCGATCAGCAGAAGATCGTCGGCAATCTGTCGGGCGGCGAGCGCGGCCGTCTGCATCTGGCCAAGACGCTGATCGCGGGCGGCAACGTGCTGCTGCTCGATGAGCCGTCGAACGACCTCGACGTCGAAACGCTGCGCGCACTCGAAGACGCCCTGCTCGAATTCGCCGGCTCGGTGATGGTGATTTCGCACGATCGCTGGTTCCTCGACCGGATCGCGACGCACATCCTCGCGTTCGAAGGCGATTCGCAAGTGACGTTCTTCAACGGCAACTACCAGGAGTACGAAGCGGACAAGCGCGCGCGCCTCGGCGAAGAAGCCGCGCGTCCGAAGCGTCTGCGCTACAAGCCGATCAGCCGTTAAGCGTCCGCAGTTCCGTTGTATCGCCGTCCGCAGCCGGACCGCTTCGCGCGGTTCGATGCGGACGGCATAAGAGTTGCTCCCTTGCCTTCGCGGGATTGCAGCCGGTTCGACCCGGTTTCAGACGCAGGTACCCGCGGCCTGCATCGCGCCCCGCAAATCCGCAGCACATGACCCGAACTACGGCCAGCGCAAGCACGAGGAGGCAGCATGGCGATGTCGGTGGGCAAGCGTGTCGTGTTGGCCATCGCAGCCATGATCGTGCTGCTCGTCGCGATTGCGCTCGGCGGGTTGTATTTCGTGCAACACGAAGTGAAGGAGCGCGTCGCCAGCGCGCTCGCGCCGCTCGGCATGGCGCAAAGCATCGACGTGGGCTTGTCGGCGATCACGCTGCATCGCGTGCGGCTCACGGCGCCGCAGGACTGGCCGACGCCCGACGCCCTCACCGCCGACGAAATCGTCATCACGCCCGATATCCGCGATCTGCTGCAGCAGCGCGTGCATCTGCGCAACGTGGTGGTGCGCGGCTTCGATCTCGCGCTGGTGCGCACCGCGAGCGGCCAGCTGGAACTGCTGCCGAAGCTGCGTCAATCGGTGAGCCACACAAACGGCGCGGCGAGCGCTGGTGCAAGCGCTGCCGCGAGCGCTCCTGCCAGCGCTGGTGCAAGTGACAAGCCCCCGCTGCCCGCTGAAAAGCTCATCGATCACATCGCCTTTGAAAGCGGCCGGTTCGTTTTCTACGACGAGTCGATCAGCAAGCCGCCGTACAAGGTGACCGTCAGCGACGCCAGCGCGAGCGTCGATCACATCCACTTGCCCGACCTCACCGAACCGACCGGGCTCTCCGCCAAAGGCGCGATCAAGGGTCCGGCGCACACGGGCCAGGTGAGCTTCGACGGCTGGATGAGAATCGCCAGCAAGGATTCGCAGACCACTACGACGCTGCGCGGCGTCGATGTCGCGATGCTCGATCCGTATCTGCTGAAAAAGGCCGGCGCGAAGGCGCAGGTGAAAGGCGGCACGCTCGATCTGAACCTGCGCGCGACGGTGACGAGCTACCACATCCACGCGCCCGGCTCGGTCACGCTGCATCATCTGCAACTGGCAGAAACGGACGATCCGCTCGACACCTTCATGCAAATTCCAACGCGCGCCGCCGTGGCGGCACTGAAGCGGCACGGCGACGACATCACACTGCATTTCACGATCGACGGCAACTTGCGCGACCCGAAATTCAAGCTCAACGAAAGCGTGATGACGGAACTGCGCGCGAACTTCGCGAAGTCGCTGGGCGTGAGCGCCGAAGGCGTCGCGAAAGGCGCGGGTGAAACGGTGAAAGGGCTCGGCAACGCGCTGAAGAATCTGCTCGGGCAATGACGTA
Organism: Paraburkholderia bengalensis; assembly: GCF_037126505.1. Lineage (NCBI taxonomy): Bacteria > Pseudomonadati > Pseudomonadota > Betaproteobacteria > Burkholderiales > Burkholderiaceae > Paraburkholderia > Paraburkholderia bengalensis. Next base: position 9,977 of record NZ_JACFYJ010000151.1, on the reverse strand, counting down.
GCGCCCGCGCGCCGCCTGACGCTCAGATCGGCAAGCCGAGTTCGCGCAGCTTTCCCTCCGTCTGCGCGGCGTTCGTGTGATGAACGCCGTGCCAGCCAAGCTGCGTGGCGGCATCCGCGTTTTTCAGGTTGTCGTCGATGAAAACCAGCTCGTGCGCCTCGATGCCGGGCAGATTCGCGCGGATACGGCGCAGCATCTCGGTGAAGATGGCCGGATCGGGCTTGACCATCTTCACGCGGCCCGACACGACGATGTCCCGGAAACGCCGCAGCACCGGGTAATGCTCCCACGCATACGGAAAGGTCTCGTGGGACCAGTTCGTCAGGCCGAAGAGCGGCACATTCGCGGCTTCAAGTTTCTCGACAATGCTGACGCCGTCTTCCAGCACGCCCGCCACCATGTGGTGCCAGCGCTCGTAGAACGCGCGAATCAGCGTTTCGTGCTCGGGAAATTTCGCCACCAGTTCCGCCGTGCCCTCCGCGATCGGCTGGCCGCCGTCCTGGCGGACCACCCAATCCATCGTGCAGACGTTCGACAGAAACCAGCGGCGCTCTTCCTCGTCGGGAATCAGCTCGCGATACAGATACTGCGGGCTCCAGTCGATCAGCACGCCGCCGAAATCGAATACGACTGCCTTGATGCTCATGCGAACTCCGTTTGCAGGATGTCAGCGAGGGGACGCACCTGGACGCGCTTGCCCGACATCGACGAGTTTGCCCAGACGAAATTCTGATGCTCGACGATCTTGTCGGCGGCGAGGTGCAGCTTGTCCTGCGTCGTGTGCAGGTCGGAAACGATTGTGGTGCGCAGGCCGAGCAGCTCGGCGCGGCGTGCCGTCGCGTTGACGCAAAACTCCGAGGCATAGCCGCATATCAGCACGCTATCGATGTCGTTTTGCTGGAGCTGTTCGCGCAGCGGCGTGTTCTCGAACGAATCGCCGACGCGCTTGTAGATCGATGCGTCCGTTTGCTCGCGCTTGAGCGCGGCGGGCAGCTGCCACGCGTCGCTGCCGCGCGCAAGCGGCCCGTCGGCGTCGCTCTCGTGCTGCACGAAAATGACAGGCGCGTTCGCGCCGCGCGCGGCCGATGTGAGCCGGTTGATGCCGTCGATCACTTCGCCGCCGCGATACGCGGACGACGGCCCGCTGAAAAACATCTGCTGTACGTCGATCACGATGACGGCGACACGGGACATGCGAGCCTCGTTGTGCGTTGAAGGTGCCTGCGGTGCGGTTCTGCCGAAGCGCGCCGCAGCGTGAGCGAGGCGCATGGCGCGGCGGCGGCATGAACCGCACGACGCGCCCTCTAACGCTTCCGACGCTTCCGACGCTTCAGACAGCTTGCGTGCGAGTCTCCAGCCACGCCTTCGCGTCGCCCGACACATGCGGCGACACGCGCACGCGCACCATCTCGTGATAGGCGTTGAGCCACGCGCGCTCGTCGTCGCGCAGCAGGTTCAGCGCGACGCAGCGCGTATCGATCGGGCACAGCGTCAGCGTTTCGAACTCGAGGAAATCGCCGAATTCGGTCTTTTCGGCCGCGCGGTTCAGCACCAGATTCTCGATGCGGATGCCCCACTTGCCCGGCCGGTAAATACCCGGCTCGATCGACGTGATCATGCCCTCTTCCATCGCCGTCCACGCCTCGGCGGGCGCGTAGTGCGAAATCACCTGCGGGCCTTCGTGCACGTTCAGGAAATAGCCGACGCCGTGACCCGTGCCGTGGCCGTAGTCCGCGCCCACTTCCCAGATCGGCGCGCGCGCGATGGCATCGAGCATCGGCGAACGGATGCCGCGCGGAAACTTCGCGCGCGACAGCGCCATCGTGCCCTTGAGCACCGTCGTGAAATCGCGGCGATGTTCGTCCGTGATAGTGCCGATCGGGACGACGCGCGTGATGTCCGTCGTGCCGCTCACATACTGGCCGCCCGAGTCGATCAGCAGCAAACCGTTGCCTTCGATAGTGGAATGCGAGGCGGGCGTCGCGCGGTAGTGCGGCATCGCGCCGTTCGCGTTGAAGCCGGCGATCGTCGCGAAACTGAGCGTGACAAAGCCCGGCCGACGCGCGCGCGCGGCCGTCAGCTTCTCGTCGACGGTCAGTTCGGTGATCGTCTCGCGGCCAAGCGCGCCTTCGAACCACGCGAAGAACTCGGCGAGCGCCGCTCCGTCCTGCTCCATCGTCGCGCGCACGTGCGCGGCTTCGGCTTCCGTCTTGCGCGACTTGAAGAACGTGGACGGATTCACCGACTCGACGATCGCCACCGAAGCCGGCACCGATTGCAGCAGGCCGAACGTGATGCGGCGCGGATCGATCAGCAGCGTCTGGCCGCTGGGCAGCGCGGCGAGGGCATCGGCCGCGTTCGCGTAAGCCTCGACGCGAATGCCGTCGCGCGCGAGCGATTCGGCGAGCCCGGCGGGCACCTTGCCGTCGACAACGAACAGCGACGCGCGCTCCAGCCCGATCAGCGCGTGCGCGACGAACACCGGGTTGTAATTCACGTCGGCGCCCCGCAGGTTGAGCAGCCACGCAAGGTCGTCGAGCGTCGAAATGAAGTGCCATTGCGCGCCCTTTTCCTGCATCGCGCGACGGATCTGATCGAGCTTTTCGGCGCGCGGCACGCTCGCGTGCGGCGCGACGTGCTCGTAGACGGTGCCCGTCGGCAGCGGCGGACGCTGCGGCCACACGCTGTCGAGCAGATCGAGGTCGGTGCGCAGCTTGACGCCGCGCGCCTGCAGCGCGTCACCCAGCGCGCGCGCCGCGGCCACGCCCAGCACCGCGCCGTCGACGCCGACCGTCGCGCCCGCCGGCACGTTGTGCGCCAGCCAGTCGATGTGCGGCGCCGTCTGCTGGCCGCCGAACATCTTCATCAGCTGAATGCCCGTGCCCGCCAATTGCGTTTCCGCCTGGACCCAGTAGCGGCTGTCGACCCACAAACCGGCGAAATCGGCCGTCACGACCAGCGTGCCGACCGAGCCCGTGAAGCCCGACAGCCATTCGCGCCCTTGCCAGCGGCCGGGCAGATATTCGGACAGATGCGGATCGGCGGACGGCACCAGCCAGGCGGCGAGCCCTTCGTGCTTCATGGCGCTGCGCAACTGCGCGATGCGCTCGGGGATCGACGCGGTTTCGGGGAGTCGTACGTTCATCGGTTTCACCTGCAAGAATTCATCGACGGGAGAACAAGCCGACCGTCACGGCAACAGCCACCAGCGCGATAGCCGTGCAAACCGGCCATTCGAGCGTGTCACCGTCGTGGAAAAGTTGGGTCACGTTGCCGGCCATATGCGCAATGACGGCGCCCGCGACGCCGACGAGCAGCGCAATCCACAGCGAGACGCGGCTTGCGCGCCGCAACGGATGCAGCCACCAGCTGACAGCACCGACGACGGCGCCAAGCACGATCAGTCCAGGCCAGCCCATCAGCGCGCACCATCCATTAATTTAAGACTGTTCTGATGGGCAGCTGTTTTAGCAATGGCTAGCATTTTTTTCTCATTCACTTGAAGGTCAGCACGGCTTCTGCGTAGCGGTTGAGTTTAGGGGCCGGGGTAAGGTTAAGCAAGCTGAAAGCCTTCTGTGCCAGATCGCTGCATCTCGCCCCCGTCCGCCCATGCGAATCGCCCTTATCGAGCCCGACCTCCGGCATGCGGAAATCGTCAGCCGGCTGTTGCTTGCCGGCGGACACGCCTGTCACCACTTCCGCGCCAGCGCGCCGTTTGTTGCGAGCGCGGAAAATGTGTTCTTCGATCTGCTCGTCACCGACGCGTTTTGCGGTGACGCCGCCGCTGAAGACGTCATCCCCCGCGTGCGCCGGGTGTTGCCGGGCTTGCCCGTCGTCGTGCTGATGACCACACCGCGCGAAAGCGAACTCGTCGCGATGCTACAGGCGGGCGCTGACGATTGCCTGTCGAAGCCCGTGCGCGGTCCCGAAACGCTCGCGCGGATTGACGCGCTGATGCGCCGCGCCGGCATCCGCCGACCTCGCAACCACGTGCGCGAGATGTTCGGCGAATATGCCTTCGACTCAGGCCGGGCAATTGTCAGTTTTCGGGGGCAGAACGTGACGCTGACGCCCAAAGAACTGCAGTTCGCGTTGCTGCTGTTCACCAACATGTCGCGGCCCGTGTCGCGCGCGCACATCCTGGAAACGGTGTGGTCGCGTCGCCGCGACGTTCGGTCGCGCACGCTCGACACCCACGCATCGCGCATCCGCACCAAGCTCGAATTGCGCCCGGAATTCGGCTACACGCTGATGCCGCTGTACGGCTATGGCTACCGGCTGGACCAGATTCCCATCGAAAAGCCGGATAGCGCGGATAAAGCCGGCCTCAATGAAAGAATCGTGGAAACGCTATAATATTGGGCCTAACCATAGCCCCCAATACGTCGCGCCAAAATCGCCGTAGCGTCCCCGTGCAACTGCTAACGATCGGAATCAACCACCACACCGCGCCCGTCGCCCTGCGCGAACGCGTGGCGTTTCCGCTCGAACAGATCAAGCCGGCGCTGTCGACGTTCAAAGACATCTTCCTTGGCCGCACCGCCCGCACGGCGCCCGAAGCGGCCATCCTGTCCACCTGCAACCGCACCGAGCTGTACTGCGCCACCGACGACCACGCGGCGCGCGAAGCCGCCATCCACTGGCTGTCGAAGTACCACAACATCCCCAACGACGAACTCGCGCCGCACGTCTACGCGCTGCCGCAGTCGGAAGCCGTTCGCCACGCGTTTCGCGTGGCGTCGGGCCTGGATTCAATGGTGCTGGGCGAAACGCAGATCGTCGGGCAGATGAAGGACGCGGTGCGCACGGCTTCCGAGGCCGGCGCGCTCGGCACGTATCTGAACCAGCTGTTCCAGCGCACCTTCGCCGTCGCCAAGGAAGTGCGGACCACGACGGAAATCGGGGCGCAATCGGTCTCGATGGCCGCGGCCGCCGTGCGCCTCGCGCAGCGGATTTTCGACAAGGTGTCGAACCAGCGCGTGCTGTTCATCGGCGCGGGCGAAATGATCGAGCTGTGCGCGACGCACTTCGCCGCGCAGCAGCCGCGCGAGCTGGTGGTCGCGAACCGTACGGCCGAGCGCGGCGAGCGCCTCGCCGACCGCTTCAATGGCCGCGCGATTCCGCTGTCCGAACTGCCCACGCGCATGCACGAGTTCGACATCATCGTGTCGTGCACGGCTTCCACGCTCCCAATCATCGGGCTTGGCGCCGTCGAGCGCGCGGTGAAAGCGCGTCGTCACCGCCCCATTTTCATGGTCGATCTCGCCGTGCCTCGCGACATCGAACCGGAAGTCGGTCAGCTCGAAGACGTGTTCCTGTACACCGTCGACGATCTCGGCGCGATCGTGCGCGAAGGCAATGCGTCGCGGCAGGCAGCCGTCGCGCAGGCCGAGACGATCATCGAAACGCGCGTGCAGAACTTCATGCAGTGGCTCGACGCGCGCAGCATCGTGCCCGTCATCCGCCACATGCACACGCAGGCCGACACGCTGCGCCGCGCGGAAGTCGAGAAAGCGCAGAAGATGCTCGCGCGCGGCGACGACCCGGCCGCCGTACTCGAAGCGCTGTCGCAGGCGCTCACCAACAAGCTGATCCACGGTCCGACGCACGCGCTCAACCGTGCGAGCAGCGAGAATCGCGATCAACTGATCGAACTGATGGGCGGCTTCTACAAGCACGCTCACTCTTCTTCGGAGCGTTAGCGGCGCTCCTGCCGCGGCGCTGCCAGGGCTACCGACCAGGCCAGCGCGCTGCTTCTTTCGTAGCATCCGGGCTTTCGTCCCGAGTTTCAGCCGATTCCCCGAATCCAGCCGTTCTTTCCGGACCCCGCTCCGACCGCCCCAATGAAAACGAGCATGCAAGCCAAGCTCGATCAGCTGACCACCCGGCTGGCCGAACTGAACGACCTGTTGAGCCGCGCCGACGTCACGTCGAACATCGATCAATACCGCAAGCTCACGCGCGAGCATGCCGAACTGCAGCCCGTCGTCGAGCATTACGGTTTGTGGCGGCAGTCGATGAACGACGCGGCGACGGCGCAGGAACTGCTGTCGGATGCATCGATGAAAGACTTCGCGGAAGAGGAAATCCGCGCGTCGCGCGAGCGCATGGAAACGCTCGAAAGCGAGCTGCAGAAGATGCTGCTGCCGAAAGACCCGAACGACGACCGCAACATCTTCCTCGAAATCCGCGCGGGCACGGGCGGCGACGAATCGGCACTGTTCGCGGGCGACCTGCTGCGCATGTATCTGCGCTACGCGGAACGCAACCGCTGGCAGGTCGAGATGATGTCGGCGAGCGAGTCGGATCTGGGCGGCTACAAGGAAGTGATCGTGCGGATTGCGGGCGATGCCGCGTATTCGAAGCTCAAGTTCGAGTCGGGCGGTCATCGCGTGCAGCGGGTGCCCGCGACGGAAACGCAGGGCCGCATCCACACGTCCGCGTGCACGGTGGCCGTGATGCCGGAAGCGGACGAAATCGGCGAAGTCGAGATCAATCCCGCCGATCTGCGTATCGACACCTTCCGCGCGTCCGGCGCGGGCGGCCAGCACATCAACAAGACGGATTCGGCCGTGCGCGTCACGCACCTGCCGACGGGCATCGTCGTCGAATGTCAGGACGACCGCTCGCAGCACAAGAACAAGGACCGCGCGCTGAAAGTGCTCGCCGCGCGCATCAAGGACAAGCAGTACCACGAGCAGCACGCGAAGGAAGCCGCGACGCGCAAGAGCCTGATCGGCTCGGGCGACCGTTCGGAGCGCATTCGCACCTACAACTTCCCGCAAGGCCGTCTCACCGATCACCGCATCAACCTCACGCTCTACCGCCTCGAATCGATCATGGAAGGCGATCTCGACGAGCTGATCGCGGCGCTCGTGTCCGAGCATCAGGCGGAACTGCTCGCGTCGCTCGGCGACGCGGACTGAGGGCGCGAATATGGCCGCCGATACCGTCGCCACGCTGCTGCGCGCCTCGCCGCTGCCCGCGCTCGAAGCGCGCATCCTGCTGGGTCACGCGCTAGGCTGGCGGCGCACGGAACTGATCACACGCGCCGACTCGCCGCTCGATTCCGCGCAGGTGACCGCCTTTCGCGAACTCGAATCGCGGCGCGCGGCCGGCGAACCCGTCGCGCAGCTGATCGGATCGCGTGAGTTCTTCGGTCTCGATTTCGAAGTCACGCGCGACGTGCTGATTCCGCGGCCGGAAACCGAGTTGCTTGTCGAAACGGCCGTGCAGGCGCTCGAGGGCCGCGCCATGAAGCCGCGCGTGCTCGATCTCGGCACAGGCACGGGCGCGATTGCCGTGTCGATTGCATGGTCGCGGCCGGACGCACGCGTGTGGGCCGTCGACCGGTCGGCTGAAGCACTGGCCGTTGCCGCGCGCAACGCAGTCAAGCTGCTCGAACCGAAGCGTCCGGGCGGCGACGTGCAGTTTGCGCAAGGCGACTGGTACGGCGCACTCGACCCGGCGCTCGCATTCGACGTGATCGTCAGCAACCCGCCGTATATCGCGAGCGGCGATCCGCATCTGTCGCAAGGCGATCTGCGGTTCGAGCCGCGCGGCGCGCTCACCGACGAAGCCGATGGTCTTTCGGCCATCCGCGCGATCGTCGCGGGCGCGCCGTCGCGGCTCCTCGCAAACGGCGTGCTGTGGATGGAGCACGGCTACGATCAGGCCGAAGCGGTGCGCGCGACCCTCGCCGCGCAAGGTTTCGTCGACGTGCGCTCAGAGGGCGATCTCGCCGGCATCGAACGCATCAGCGGCGGGCGCTGGCCCGGCTGACGTCCGCACGCAAGCGCGCCGCCGTCCAGCCGTCGGCCGGCGTGAGCGAAATCCGCTATCATTTGTCTCTATCCCTTACACATACCGGAACCGCAAGGTCAGTCATGGACACGCAACAACGCATCAAGCAAATCGTCGACGAAAACCCCGTCGTGCTCTTCATGAAAGGCAACGCGCAATTCCCGATGTGCGGCTTCTCGGGCCGCGCGGTGCAGATCCTGAAGGCCTGCGGCGTCGATCAGTTCAAGACGGTCAACGTTCTCGAAGACGACGCCGTGCGCCAGGGCATCAAGGAATTTTCGAACTGGCCGACCATTCCGCAGCTTTACGTCAACGGCGAGTTCGTCGGCGGCTCGGACATCATGATGGAGATGTATCAATCGGGCGAACTGCAGCAACTGTTCGCCGCCGCCTGATCCACAGGCGCCGCACGTCATGGACACACGCGCTGCGGCGCCTCGCCGTCTCATCATCGGCATCACGGGAGCGACGGGCGCCATCTACGGCGTGCGGCTGCTCCAGACGCTGCGCACGCTCGGCGGCGTCGAAAGCCATCTGCTGATCTCCAGCGCCGGGTGGCTCAATATCCAGCACGAACTCAAACTGTCGCGCGAAGACGTGCATTCCCTCGCGGATGTCGTCCATCCGGTGCGCGACGTCGGCGCGAGCATCGCGTCGGGATCGTTCGCGACGGACGGCATGATCGTCGCGCCGTGTTCGATGAAAACACTCGCGAGCGTCGCGCACGGCTTCTCCGACAACCTCATCACGCGCGCCGCCGATGTCACGCTCAAGGAGCGCCGACGGCTCGTGCTGATGGTCCGCGAAACGCCGTTCAATCTCGCGCACCTGCGCAACATGACGGCTGTCACCGAAATGGGCGGCATCATCTTTCCGCCGCTGCCCGCCTTCTACAACCAGCCCGCGACAATCGACCAGATAGTCGACGATACCGTCGCGCGGGTGCTCGATCTTTTCGCGCTGGGTCCGGCGCTCGCGCCTGCGTGGCCGGGACTCAACGCCCCGTCGCAATAAGACGCGGCGCTCACCCCGCCGATTCGCAACTCGCGAGAGGCAATCAAATCCCCGTTTGACCGTTTATCAAACGGCAGTGCGGCCTTATATTTGATTCAACGCAACCTTTCCGGCCGTCGTCCGGCCCGCACCGCCATGACCCGCTTGCCATCCCTGTTCCTGTCGCACGGCGCGCCCACCTTGCCGATCGACCCGTCGATGCCGCGCGAAGCATTCGCTTCACTGTCGGCCGACGTGCCGCGCCCGAAGGCGATCCTGATGCTGTCCGCGCATTGGGGCACGCAGCAGCCCGCGGCGAGCACGTCGGAGGCGCCCGAGACGATTCATGATTTCTACGGCTTTCCGCGCCAGCTTTACGAGATCCAATACCCGGCGCCCGGCGCGCCCGACGTCGCGCGGCGCGCGGCAGCGCTGCTCGGCGAGCAAGGCATCCCGACGGCGACCCAGCCGCACGGCCTCGATCACGGCGCGTGGGTGCCCTTGCTGCTGATGTTTCCGCATGCCGAGGTGCCCGTCGCGCAGTTGTCGATCCAGCCGCGGCTCGATCCCGCGCATCATTTCCGCGTGGGACGCGCGCTGCGTCCGCTGCAGGATGAAGGCGTGATGATCGTCGGTTCGGGGCAGATCACGCACAACCTGCGCGAGGCCGATTTTTCGGCGCGGCCCGCAGACGCCGATCCGCGTGTCACCGAATTCACCGGCTGGTTCGAAGCGCGTCTGGCCGAACGCGACATCGATGCATTGCTCGACTACCGCCGCCAGGCGCCGTATGCCGAGTTCATGCATCCGACCGACGAGCATCTGTTGCCCGTCTTCGCCGCGCTGGGCGCTGCGCAGGACGACTACACGCTGGCCATTCAGTCGCTCGGCACGTTCCAGCGCTCGCTCGCAATGACGAACTACGTGTTCGGCAACGCGTAAGCGCGCTCGCGGCGAGCACGTCGCGGCAGAAAAAAAGCCCGCCAATGTTGGCGGGCTTTTTCATGTGGAAGAGCGGGAGATCAGGCGCCGATGCCTTCCAGAATTTCGTCCTGCGACTCGCGCTCGTTCAGATACTCGGTGCGATAGCCCGTATGCACGCCCCAGTAATAGAAAACCAGCGAGAACACGATCACCACCAGCATGTCCCACCCGTACGGCAGCACACCCAGGCCGCCGAA